>JAVZUI010000008.1:0-57494 GCA_038879095.1 Pyrobaculum sp.
GCCCACTCCCAGACGTTGAAAACGGCGTCGGAGGCCGGCGCGAAGGTTGTGGTCTTGGCGCACCAGGGGAGGCCCGGCCAAGACGACTTCACCTCGCTAGAGGTCCACAAGCCGTACCTCGAAAAGTATGTAGGCAAGCCTATAAAGTTTGTAGACGACGTCGTGGGCCCCGAGGCCAGGCGGCAGATAAAAGAGTTGAAAGACGGAGAGATACTACTGCTAGAAAACGTGAGGATGCTCTCCGAGGAGGTCATCGAACGCGTCCCGGAGGCGCAGGCGGAGACGATGCTCGTCCGCAAGCTGGCCCCGCTCGGCAACTACTTCGTCTTTGACGGGTTTGCGGTGGCGCATAGGTCTCAGCCCAGCGTGGTGGGGTTCCCCATGGTGATGCCCTCCTGCGTAGGCCCCGTGTTTGAGAGGGAGCTGAGGGCGCTAGGCGCCGTGTTTGAAAGACGCGGCAAAGGAGTCACCCTAGTGGCCGGCGGGGCTAAGATACCGGACACAATCAAGGCCATGGAGCAGTTGTTGAAAAACAACTTCGTTGAAAAAGTGCTGGTGGGCGGCCTAGTGGGCTTTGTATTCGCCATTGCCAAATACGGAGTGTTGAACAACGAGCTGAAGAAAGAGGTGGAGAAGGGCGGGTACTTCCCATATGTGGACAAGGCGCGCCAGGTGTTAGGCAAGTGGGGCTCTCAGATTCAAGTCCCCGTGGACTTCGCCGTCGGCCAACAGGGGAGGATGGACGTCGATGTGTTCTCCCTAGTCCAGGCGCCGCTGGACATCGGGAGGTCTACCATCCTCTTGTTCAAAGAGGCGATTCAGCAGAGCGACATAGTGATATTCAGCGGCCCCATGGGGTATATAGAAGACGACAGGTTCGCCGTGGGCACCGTGGAGCTGTTGAGGGCGGCCGCCGGGAGGAGGCTTATACTAGGCGGAGGCCACACCATCATGGCCGCCGAGAAGGCCGAAGTATTGTCTAAGGCGTACCACGTGTCCACCGGAGGCCGTGCCTTTATACAGACCTTGGGAGGGGAGGAGATGCCGGCGGTAAAAGCCTTATTAACATCTGCCGAGAGGTTTAAGCTATGATCAGAGTAGGCGTTGTAGGATACGGGACCATCGGCAAACGCATCGCAGACGCGGTGTCTCTTCAAGACGACATGAAAGTCGTCGGCGTGTTGAAAGTGACGCCCGACTACGAGGCCAAGGTGGCGGCTATGCGCGGCTTCCCCGTGTACACGTTGCCCGACAGAGTGGACAAGTTTAAGAAAGTGGGCATAGAGCCGGCCGGCACGATTGAGGACTTGATCAAGGCCTCCGACGTCGTGATAGACGCCTCGCCGGAGGACGTCGGCAGGGAGAACAGGGAGAAGTACTACGTAAAGTACGACAAGCCCGTGGTGTTTCAGGGGGGAGAGGAGGCCGACGTGGCGGAGGCCTCCTTCAACGCGCTGGCCAACTTCGAAGAGGCGAGGGGCAAACGCTTCGTAAGGGTGGTTAGTTGCAACACCACTGGCATCACCAGAGTGCTTACGGCGTTGTTGTTAAACGGCGTTGGGATCAAGAAGGCTAGGATCTTCATCGCCCGCCGCGGCGCCGACCCTAAGGAGTATAAGAAGGGGCCTATCAACGACGTGGTGCCTAACCCAGCCACAGTGCCCAGCCACCACGGCCCCGACGTCCAGACCGTTTTGAAAAACGTGGACATCGTCACCATGGCCGTGGCGGTGCCTGTGACAATTATGCACATGCACATGGCGTATATAGAGCTGGACGGGCAGTACTCAAAAGACCTTGTGGAAGAGGCCTATGCGAAAACGCCCCGTATTTTCCTCGCCGAGACTGGGATGGGCTTCCAAAGCCTCGCCCAGGTGATAGAATACGCCAGAGACCTCGGGAGGCCGCGTAGCGACTTCCCAGAGGTGGCACTCATCAGAGACTCGATCACGCTTCGGGGGAACGAGCTGTACCTAATGTACGGCGTTCACCAAGAGTCGATTGTAGTCCCCGAAAACGTAGACGTCGTTAGGGCAATCCTCGGCGCGATGCCCAAGTGGAGCTCAATCCAAAAGACGGACAAAACGCTTAAATTAATTACAGAAGGCAAGAGGTATGCCTGACGAGCCCTTCTACGAACTTGCGTATAAGTTTAGGAAAATCTTAGTCCCCATATCTCCCCTGAATCCTTCACGGTTGCGCGAGTTGCTCAACGTAGCGGCGGACTTCGGCGAGAGGTACGGCGCCGACATAGTCTTCCTATACGTGGCGCACAGCGAGGACGACCCCGCCGCAGAACAGCTCAGGAAGACCGTGGAGGAATTCATGGCGAAGAAGGGCGTGAAGCACAGTTTTAAAATTAGGAAGATGGGCGACGGGGAGACCGTGGCCTCGGAGATTGTTAGAGAGCTGTCGGAAAACGACTACGACATGGTCATCCTGCTGTCTAGGGGCTACTACGGCGCGTCGGCGTTGTTGTACAACAGCACGTCTGTGGCCGTGGCCATTGCGGCCAACACGTCGGTCCTCATCTTGCGCTAGTGTTAATAGGAGCCGCCGTCTCGCCGTATCAACACTTCGGTTTTTGCAACTGCGACCTCCCAGACGAGAGGGGGGCCTACCACATCTTGTTCTACGACGAGGACTTAGAGCTGGCCAAGGCCATAGGCCTCGACGTGTTTAGAACCGGAGTGGAGTGGGCGTTCGTCGAGCCGAGGGAAGGCGCCTACGACAAGGAGGCGCTTAGGCTTTTTGCGCAGTACCTCTCTTCTATTAGGGAGAGGGGGCTGAGGGCGTGGGTCACCCTTCACCACTTCACCAACCCCCCCTGGGTTTGGAAGCACGGGGGCTGGGAGTCGAGAGAGGTGGCGTCTAGGTTCCTCAACTACGTGGACCTGGTGGCCAGGGAGCTGGGGGACTGGATAGACGTCGGGCTTGTGTTTAACGAGCCTAACATGTACGCATTCCTCGCCTACGTAAAGGGGGACCTGCCCCCCTTCGGCTACCTCTCGTTGAAACATATGAACAAGGCGCTGGGCGTAATAGACGAGGCGATACTACAAGCCCGCGACGTGTTGAAGTCGTACGGCATCTCTACATCTTTTACATATTCATATACAAAATTTGAGACAAAAAATTTAGTTTTTAAACCAATCATATGGGTCCTCAACCGCCAGAATTATAAATACTTAAAAATGTTCAAGGAGATGGACTACACCGCCATAAATTTCTACGTAGTGGGGAGGTACGAAGACCTGTCTCTACGTTTTGTCCTCAAGCCCGAGGCGCTGTTAGAGGTAAAGGCCCCCACGCCGCTGGCGGTGACTGAGTTCGGCATAGCCACCCGAGACCACGAACTACGCGCGCGCTATCTCTGCCAGATGTCGACAGTGTTCCAGAAGATAAAGCCGGCCGCCGTCATATGGTGGTCTTTTCTACACGGCTACGAATGGGGGCTGGGCTACCAGCCCTTCTTCGCCCTCGTCGACGTCGTCGGCACAACCAGGGTGCCGACCCCCCTCGCCAGAGTCTTTAAACAAACGTTAACCCAGCCGGGCCGTTGCGCAGCCGAGGAAATTGACATGGGGATGGAATGGCGGTGGCAACCCACAAAACTATGAAACCCATTGCAATGGGTTTTGTGCTGGCGGTGGGGGTGTTATTGGCATTTGTCTCGTCGTATAAAGCTCCCGAGCTTTTGTACGTAGGCGACGGATTAGTAGTGTACGCATTAAAGGGCGACCCCCAATCTGAAGAGTTGTACATAGTGGTCAAAAACGGCGGCCAGCTTGTTGAACACGCCTCTTTTGTGTTCGCCCCAGGCGAGTCAGGTTTTGTGGCTCTTGGAAACGGTAGCGACGCCAAACCGGCGCCCCTGGGCAAGTTCATTGCAGAGGGGCAGAGACTTTTAAACAGATTAGGCTTTAGGGGGGTAAAGAACTACGATGTAGAGTTAGGCATAGTAGTGTTTACACAAGTAATGAACGTCACAGATAAGGGCGGCAAGAAGGTGTTAGAAGTCTACACAGACGTGTTCGCCGTTCCGCTTTCCCCAGAGAAGATAAGAGGGAAGAGAGTCGTCGTAGAGAAGGAGTTTAGGCCCATGTACAAGACAGAACAACCCATAGAAGAAAGCTCGCAGACCGCCAGCGTCATGGCAAGGACGCCTCCAGAGAAGATGACCGTGTGCCCAGACCCAAGGTTCCCCAAGCAGATAAAGTACTGTTATTTTGGATCAGCATACTCCTACTGCTACTACTGGGCCCTAGACTCAACTCTATCCTCCACCAACATATACGCTCCCCTCAACGCCATATACCTCGACAACACCGACGGGGGAAAAATAGACAGGGCACACATAACAACATACCTCCAACTTAAGAGTGACTGGGCCAATAGGTTAGAGTTTAACTATGGAATAGGCATTGGGAACACCCGTGCCAGCCTAGGCGCCGGCATCTCGTTCGTGCTGAGTTCAGGGTCAACACAAGTCAAGTTCTTAGACGTATCCTGTAATGCTTACAACTATAGATATAGCCAGAGGACGCCTAATTGTTATGATAGGATACGTCTGTCGTACAGTTATCCCCAGTGGTTTTTTGACGACGCAGTGATATATCTGGGGATTTGGGGCGAGTTAAGGGTAGTGAAGTGGGTCTACGTGTATGCGTTCAACTCGGGTTTTGATTGTAGAATTGAGAACAAAGACGTGGCATATGGACTGGTGTTCTATCCCTACGGCGACAGTCAGTACAACGGGGCGTTTCGCCCCTACCTAATCGTCGACGACACGCCGTTTTCCATGGCGGAGACCCGCTCCATCAAAGCCGTAATAGACAAATACGGCTGGCAGAGCCTGCCCTACAGCACTCAGAAGTCCAATGATATGTCCATCTTACAGGCAGACTTGGTTACCAAGAGTAGCTCTTGGGGCATGTCTCTCGCCTCTATCCCTCTCGTGTACTATGCAAATGAGCGTTTTGGGCTTAGTCTAGATATAGGGATCCCGCTAACTGTAAGAATTTCAAGTGACTATAACACAGTAGTGCTGAGCGTAGGGTTCTACGAAATTTCTTCTCCATCGCAGTATACATGGTACCCGGCCATGGTCAAGGTTGGCACTGTAGATGCGTTTCTCAGGCCTGATAGCTCTGTGGCTGTCAACGGTACTTGGGTGGCTGTTCAATTGCTTAAGCCAAATCCGCGTTAGAAAAAGTCGTCTAGTGTGCCTCCCTCGCCGTGGGGGGTTTCCAAGATTTTTTTGATTAAGATGTGTCTCTTCTCGTCTAGTTCCCAAGACTTGTAGTTCAAAAGCGCGTTGAGGGGCGTGCCGTATTTTTTCAAGAGTTGTTCAGCCCTCTTGGGCCCTATCCCGGGGAGAGATGCGAGAAGAGCCACCTGCATAGTCTTTATGTCTGCTCTCTTCTTTACGGTGGGGGTCTTTACGCCTTGTTTTTCACTTCTCTTCGCGGCTAGGCAGACCAAGGCCCCTGTGTGTGCCTTGTCCTCTGTGTATATCAGCCCGACGCCCATGGCGTATAGAGCCAGCTGGGCGCCCAGCACGGCGTTGGGGGAAATTTTTCTAAACCTCAGCTCGCCCCAGAGGTCACCCTCTACGACCACCACGGCTGTGCCATCTTGACGAGGGACGTGGACGCCGTGAGGAGGGCTAGGGAGTTTCGATGCGACGGCCCCATCCTCCTCTTCAAGGGAAGGATTTGGCTGGCTCAGTGATGTTTGTCCAATATCGTCGCTACTCACCCATCGGCGAGTACCTACGCCTACTAATCATGAAGCGGCTCTACCAAGGCCCTGCGCCGGTGGAGGAGGTAGACCAGCTGGCTAGGAGGGCAGTGGAGAAGCTCGGCGTGAGGTACGACTGGAGAGTGTGGCCACGACTACTCGAAAGAGAGGTGGCCGTGAGAGGCGGCGTCGCAGAGCTGACTAAAGCGGGTAGGCTTATCTACGAAGAGGCCAGAGGAGAGGTGGAGGAGTGGCTGAGGAGGCTAGGCCTGCCGCCTCCGTAGGCTGTTGCACATGACGTATTGTACAACAAAACCTTTTACTCTTTCCGCTACAGTCTTCGATGGCCGGAAGCGTCCACGCCGACGGGTGACGAGGTAAAACTCTGGTCTAAGGTTTTTCCTCTCTCACGTGCACGTAGCCATGCCTAAGAAGAGGGAGGAGGGCTTATCGCTTGAGGGCGTCGGCGAGGCTACTCTGAGGAAATTGCAAGAGCTTGGCGTTGCGTCGATTAGGCATCTGTCTGAGTTCACCGTAGAGGAGTTGGTTGACGCCGGTATTGAGCCTGAGAGGGCGACCAAGATTCTTCGCCAAGCGGCGGCTTTAGAAGGCATCCACAGCCTCACACTACGCGAGCTTAAACAACGCCAGCACCAAGTCTTCAAGACCGGCGTCGCCGAATTCGACGAGAAGACGCCTTGGGGCGGCGTCCGCGAGGCCTACATCTACGAGTTCGCAGGGGAGTTCGGCACGGGGAAGTCCATGCTGGCCCACCAGCTCGCCGTCGCCGCAATTGCCCAGGGCTTCACCCAGCGGGTCGTATACGTCGACACGGAAAACACCTTCAACCCCGTTTTGATTGAATCGATTGCTAAACGCTTCGGCGTCGATTTTGAAAGACTGGCAGACGCCGTAGTCGTCGTAAAGCCGAAAACCGTCTTTTATCTGGAACAGTTTGTCAAATTCGAACTACCGCGCCACCTGGAGGAGGGCTGTAAGCTTCTCATAATCGACACCATAACCGCTCTGTACAGGGCTGAGTTCCCCGGCCGCGAAATGTTAGCCGCTAGACAACAGCGGATACACTACCTAATCGACTGGCTCCGCCGGCACAGCCACACCTACGGCCTTACGTCCATCCTCACTAACCAGGTGATGGACGTGCCAGAGGCCTTCTCCGTTGGGAAGCGCCCAGCCGGCGGAAACGTCTTGGCGCATGCCGTAAACGCCCGCTTCATGATGGTTAGGCCTAACAAGGCGAAGATGGAGGGCTATATGTGGCCTCTCGACGTGCCGGGGATGTCGCCAGATGCGCAGATACGCTACCAGATTACGTCTGAGGGGTTGGTATGAGGGCTGGCTGGGCTTTGTTGGCCTTTGCCGCGTTTTGTCTCGCGTTTGTGAGGGGGCTTGTGGCAACGGCCCCCTTCCTCTTATACGTAAACGTCGGCGTGGTGGCGCAGGCGGCTTTTGCCGCTGGCGTTGTTTTGTTCGCCGCGCTTCTGGCCTTGGGCGCCGGCTCTAGCTGGCTTGGGGCTAGGGGAGTGGTGTGGCCGTTCTTCGCCTTTCTCGCCGCATTGCCCTTCGGCTTTGTCTCAAGCCTGTTGGCAACGGCGTCTTTTATCACTTTTGACTCCTCAGCCTACTTGTGGTACATCCCCGCGGCCATGTTCTTCGTTGTGTTTCAACTAATCACAGCGCTTTACTACGCAAAGCTGTACAAAGCCACAGGAGTGGAGGAGTTTAGAAGAGCGGGGAGGTACGTCGTGATAGGCGCCTTTGCCGCCGCCTTGTTCTTCGCCCTCCTCACAGTGGCCATATACGGCGACGTACTCGCGGCAAAGACAGCCTTCAAAAAGGCATTAGGAAAGTGAAGGCCGAGCTGTTCTACTACCTCGTCGTCGCAAGCGAAGGCAACGCCCTCGTAACAGGTCTGCCAGGTAGCGGAAAGACCACCCTTGTAAAAAAGGCGTTGAGGTACGTGCCTCCCTCTTTCTCCGTTGTCGTCATCGACTCAGCCGGCGATTTTGTCAACTCGTGCGACTACTACGGCGAGTTTCAAGTGAACCCCCTAGATCTGCCGCCTATGGCCGTGGTGGAAATCCTTGAGGAGTCGCTGAGGGCGACGTATGGAGAGTACGGCTACGTGTGGACGCCTGCCATGTCTGAGCTTCTTCTGCTGGCCGTAGAGAGGGGCGCGAGGTCGCTTAGAGACGTCTACGACAGAGTTCTGGAGGTTGCGCCTCCCCACATGACAGACACAGCCCTCGCCGTTAGGCGCCGCCTATTGCACTTCCTTAGGCAGTTTAAGAGGACGGAGATTCCTCTAGAGCCGGGCAAGTCCACTTGCGTCGACGTCACTAAGCTAGACCGCGTGGCGCGCGTCGCGTATGTACTCACGCTGTTAGAACTTCAACGAAAGACGTCGAATGTTATATACGTCGTCGACGAGGCCCACCGCTTTGTGTCCACCTACTACCCTATGTTGATAGACCACTTGAGGACGGGCCGCCACCAACAACGCTTCTTCGTGTTGTTGTCGCACTCCCCCAGGGAGTTTACGCGCCACTTGGGATACATCAAGGTGTGGGTACGCTTCCCGGAATTCGACCTGGACACAAAGGCCGAGAGGCAGTGGCACCCCTCTGTCGCATTTGTGACAGTCTACGCCGCATCTCGCAAAAGCGCAGAGGCCTTGGCAAAGCTGGGAGTGCCTCTCCGTGGGGCAAAGGCTGAGTTCACCATGGAGGTCACTCCGTGAGGGAGAGCCCTCTTCGGAGGGCCATCGAGCTTTTGAAAAGAGACTTCCCTGGCAAGTCCTGGTCTTGGATCAAAAGAGCCCTTTTGAGGATGCCCTATGTGAGAGAGGTTAGGGACGGCCTTTACGTGATTGAGGGGGTTAGGGAATTGGGCGACTGGAAGCCGTTGTATAAAGTGTGGTGGAGTGAGCGCGATAGGCGTTGGTATTGCACGTGTTATTTTTCGCAGTTCGGTTGGGCTAGGCAGAGGGGCATATGCACCCACGTCGCGTCGGTGATGCTCTACCGCCGCTACAGGCGTGTTCTAGAGAGACTGGAGAAGAAGACGGTTTACTTCGCAACGGCGGAGGTGGAGTGCGTGCACGTGGTGGTGAAAGGCGCAGTGGAGCACAAGGTCAAGGACGCCTCCCCCGCCAAGTCGCTTTTGGACTACGCCAAGCCTAGGCGATACGTGGTGTACGCAATAGCCGAGGGAGAGGAGGTCGTGGTGGAGTGCGACGGCCGCCAGATACGCGTGAGGGGCGAGGCCTTGGACTACCGCGTCGCCAAGGCCCTCTTCGAAGACTTATAAACGCCTTTCACAGACGGCGTTAAAACTTGTTAAGATTTAAGCTCCCTCCCCAGTGAAAATGGGTCATGCAGGTACAGGTGTTGAAGAAAAAGAAGTCTGCGGTAAAGCTAGCCGCCGTCTTTTACGTAATCGCGCTGGCGTTTATGCCGATGTTTGTCTACGCTCAGACAAATAAGGCGGGTAACGCCACCGGCAACGCCACCAGCGTGGTCTCCACCGACTTCTGGAAGGGGGTTGCGACCAATGCAGTCACCTTCATGAAGACTACACTGGCAATTGCGTTTTGGGGCTCTCTGGCGTTGTTGCTGGTGTACGCCGTGATAAGCTGGATTGGCCCCACGAAGTTTACACGCCTCGGTGCTCTCTACGATTTTGTAGACACTATAAAGAGCTGGTTGCTGGCCACCTTCGTCATCGCCGCGGGGATAGTGGGCCTAATTGCCGGCTTCACAGCCATCACCGGAGCCTTCGGAGCACAGGCGAATATCAGCCCCGTCAATGTGCTGACAGACCTGTTGATAAAGCCGGTTCAAAACCTAATTGGAATAACCCAAGGGTAATGACCCCCCTTTTTTCCCTCCCTCTCTTCTTTTTACTACTCGCCCTCCCGGCCTACGCCCAGCTGGGGGGCGTCAACTGGCAAGAGACGGCGTGGTCGCTGGCCGACCAGCTTAGGCTGTTGTTTGCAATTGCGTTTTGGGCCTCCGCCGGTGGGCTTCTGCTGTACGGCGTCGTGTCGCTGGTTGGGCCCACCAAGCATACGCGCCTCGCTGCACTACACGACGCCCTCGAGCACGTCAAAGAGGTGTTGCTGGCCGTATTCGCAGTGACGGCCGCGGCGGCCGGCGGACTATCGCTGATGCCGCAGGTGGCGTCGATTTTTACACAAAAACCCGGCGATTTAAACACAGCTAAAGACGTGGTGAACTACTTGTTAGTAGACCCCATTGCTAAGACCGCCTCCGACGTTTTAAACAGCACTAAGAAAGTTGCCGCTCCCACAGACACTAAGCTTCAAGAATCGCTTTGGGGCCTCGGCGTGTTCACGGCGATGGCCGCGTATGCCGGAGTGCTGTGGCTCACCGGCGTGAGGCGCTTCCGAGAAGAGGCCTCTGACGTCCTCCTACGCGCAGTGGTGGGGCTTGTGCTTTATACCATCGCCTTGTTAATTGGAATAGCCGCAGTGGCTGTGGCGAATGAGTACGTCAACAAGGCCCACATACAGCCTCGTTGTTTCACTAACACCACGGCGGTGCTGGGGGCCGACCTTTTCAACGCCCCAGCCGTTTATCAGCAGTGGCTCGTTAAAGCCAGTAGATGCGCCACGGAGGTTTACGACGCGTACTTCAAAGCGACGAAAGACAGCGCGGTAGACTTGCTGTCGGGAGTGGCCGTCGCGGGGATATTCCCCATCGCCCAGCATTTCGCCATGTCTTTTATGCAGGTGTTGATGTACCTCCTCACTGCGGCTATGTCGCTGGCGTCCACCGCGGCCTCAGCCTTCGTCTCAGTCACAGCCGCGGCGTCGCTGGCCGGCGTATCGATAATGGCCCTCGCCGCGGTGGCGGTGATGCACGAGAGGACTAGGATGCTCGGCGCCATTGTGCTGGGCGCCTTGGCGGCGGCCCCCGTGTTGATAGTGGCGGCAGACGCGGCCTACGGCAGAGTCAACCCCGACAGCCTCCGCATCATCGGGTGGCAGAACATCTTCACAGCCTGGAGCTGGGGCGACGTGGTTGACAAGTCGTACGACGCCATGGTGGTAGCCGCAATGCTAGTGCTGGCCTTGGCGCTGTACGGCCTAATTGCATACGCCGTCTCTAGGATATTCGACCACGTAGGAGGCGCCCTAGCCGGAGAATGACCTGCGTAGAGGCCCCCCTAGTGCCGCAGTTCGACCTATTGCAACTAGCCGTACTAGCGGGAATAGCCTTCGGCATGCTCAAGGCCTTTATGCACAAAGAGGACTGGTTCTACCCCGTCATAGGCGCCTTAATCCCCATAGCAGTTGGCGCCGTCGTGAAGTACGTCTTAGCCGCCTTTGGCCTACCAACGCCTCTATACGGCGTGGGTGATGGGCTGTCCCTAATTCTGCCTTCTCAACACGACCTTGTTAGAAACGCCGCTCTTGTCTGCGCGGCGTTTGAGTTTTTGCGGGGGACCAGCGTGGCTTTGGCCGTCACTCTGGGAGGCCTCACCACGGCCATGGTCGCCGTGCAGATAGCCATGATTGTGGCGTTGGTAGTAGGCGCCTTCACAGGCCCCGCCGGCCTAGCCGCCGCGGCTGACGTAGTGGCTAAGCTCTTCGGCTACTACCTCAAGCTACACGCCTGGCACGACTTCATAGCCGGCGTGCTGTCCATAGCGGTGTCAGCCGGCGCAATAGCAAACATAATGTACCACATGGCGGAGGTGGCCGTCTGGGCCCCCTGGCTGTTGTCGGCAGGAGTGCCTTTGCTGGCCTTTTCGAGGACTAGGGCGTTGGGAGGGGCGTTGGTGGCCATTGCCGCAGTGTCGATGGCCGTCTCGTACATCGCGGCGGCCAGCGCACTGGACTTCCTCGCCTTTGCGATGTGGGGCCATGAAGTGGCCAAGCATACTGAACAGCTGACCAAGGAGCTGGAAGAAAGCGGAGCCGGAGGAACCCCCGCCATTGCCACATTCGGAGGAGGCGCCTTGTGGATAGGCTACTACAACAACACGTACTACGTCAAGTCGTTTAAAGAGGCCGTCGAGGCGTTGAAGAAAGACCCAGACCTACGAGACTTGTTGCCGAAAAACGCAGACGAAGTAATAAAGGCCCTTGAACAGTTTGTACGGCAGACCAAGTACACGAAAAACGGCACTTCGCCTATATACGCCGGCCGCGTCGCCGCCGTTGAGTACGGCAACAAGAACTGGTCGCTGACGGCCCTATACGTCTGGCTTGACGTAGACGTCTTGGGGAGCTGGCAGTCTTGTGAAAACTTAACGCCCCCAGTGGTGGCCAACTTCTTGCGAGTGGCTGAGAGCCAGATGCCTCAGAAGGCCGGGGACTTCTCCCTCGTGAAGCGTGTGATGCACAAGCTCTGCCAGTGGTACCGCAACTACTCCCTAATCTCTGTATACCAGTTCGACTGGTCCTTAAACCCCTCTACTAGACGCCTAATGGCCCAGTACGCCTACAACGTCACCGCATACGTGACGTACTCAGCAGGCCGCGCCTACGCGCCGGTGGGGCTCTGGGGCTGGGTGGACAGACCGCGTTACCTCGGCCCAGACGGCGAGTACTGCAAGGATGTGTCTGGCAAGCAAGCTGATTGTTCAAGCCTTCTCGCCTCTAGGACGGCCGGCGCCTATAAATACGACGCCGCCGAGGCCAAGTGGGTTTTGAAGAGGGACCCCACGCCGGGGAACGCCTCCTCTCACTTCAACTTTACCGTCACAAGGGGAGGCCCTCCCTACCTCTACCAAGTGGTGCCTCTTTACGAGTACTACGAGTATTGTAAATGGTGCGCCCAAGAAATCAACGGCACCTGCGTAGACTGGCGTGTATCCGTAATGCGGTGGTATGAACAGTACCGCATTGAAAAGAAGTACTACACGGCGGAGAAGAAATACGCCGTCTTCTTCGTGGAAAAGCCCTGGCGCCTACGGCCCCCCTACACAGTGGAAAACTTAAAAGTGCCTTACTACGCCGTCAATTACACCGTCGTCAAGTGGTGGAATCACACGGAGTGGAGCCCGCCTCCCGGCGGCTCTTGTGTCTACCAGTGGGTTGACTGGAGCACCTACAAGCCGTATAAGTGGGTTGGCGTAGAGAGGGCAGACAGCCCACACATGAGGTACGTCTACGCCTGGGCCTGGGCTGGGGGCGTAGAGCTGAAGTTTAACTACAACCGCACAGTCCTTGAGGGCCTTGTCTACCAAAACACTACCTTCGACCTCTGGCGCGATGGAGCGGTGTACAGCGCCTACTGTACGCCGTACGTAAACACGTTGCCGTACAGAGCGGTCAACACGGCGCTTCTACAATTCGCCGTTAACAACCTCACTGAGGTAAACAAAGAGGCGTTGTTCGCCCTTGTCGCCACCTCCAACGCCACTAAGGCGGCGGCAGATGCCAGGAGGATGGACGAGGCGTATCAAAAAGTAGTGAGTAGGCTCAGCCGAGAAAACGCAACAGGCGCGAGGGAGGCCTTAGCCCTTGTGGAGGCGTCAAAGGCGATTGTAGATCTGTACAAAGAGGGGTATCGAGCCGGCCTATACATGCCCCTGCCCAACATAGAGCCTTCTTCGTATAGGCTACACCATGTGCGCCTTGTCTGCCTTAACTTCCACTGGAACGCCACCACTCTCGTCAACGGCACGCTGACAATTACCGCGGGGAGAGAGCCGTGGGTCTTTTCATTCCCCTTCGGCTATTCTAACCTAACGAAAGTGTTAATCCACGGCCTCGACCAGTTCTACCGCCTCCTCTTCGAGAAGGGAGTTCCGCCGCCTCCAGCAAGGGTGGTGCACACAGTGATGTACCGCATCGGCAACGAGACCTACGAGTACACAGTCAACGGCACTCCCTCGTTTTACTTCAGAACGTGGTGGGACGGCTCCCCGCTTTCGTACCAGCCGGCCAACTACACCCCCGTGTCTTCACTGCCGACGTCTGTCTGGGGCGTGCCCTACTTCGCCGAGTGGTTTAATGTGCCTTACAACGCGCTGACTGCCGTTGGGAGGGCCGTGGCCGAGTCTTGGACGAGGCTGATTGCAGGAGGCATCGCGGCTTTGGCCGCCTTCGAGGCCCTCGGCGTTTTGTTTGGATTCCCCACGCCGGTGAGGTTCCTCTACTCAGTGGCCATGGACATCCTCTCTCAGCTTGGTTACTGGCTTGGGATCCGCCTGGCGATTAGGGCTAAGCTGTTTAGGCGTCTCCTTAGGCCGTTTAGAGTGCGTATTGCCAGAGCCGCCAAGCTTATTGCGGCGAAGCTTCCGCGCCTCCCAGCCCCCCGCCTGAGGATTGGCGGGCGTGTTAGAGATCTGCGGGAGTGGCTGAGGGAGAGAGTGCGCTGGAGGTGGCTGGAGGAGAAGATTAGGCGCCTTGAGGAGAGGATGGCGCTGCCCGGCGTCATGACTGAGTGGGGGTCGCCGGTGGATATAAGACGCGTAAAAGAACACGTCAAAGAAGTGGCGGGGAGAGTATATCACGCGCTACAGGCACACGACGTGGTGGAGTTTTTGCGTAGAATATCGCCGAGGGTAGACGCCTTTATCTCTCACATAGAGGCTAAATTAGCGGAGCGCTACCCCACGCTGTACAAGGTGTATGCGCTTTACAAAGGGCCCTACGTCGCGCACTACCTATTGGCAGAGCCCGTAATACGCCGGTGGGAGGCGGAGGGCAAGATCACTAGGGCTGAGGCAGACCAGCTTAGGCGCGCCAGACAGCTCCTCTGGGCCGCCGCCGCCGAGGCAAAGGCCCGCGCTGTGGAGGCTGAGAAGGGGGTAGGCGCTAAGCACCTTAGAGACGTCTTTGAACACAGAGAGAACGTTGTCAGAAAGGCGTTGGAACAGCTCGACTTAATGCCACACGCCAAGACGAAAGAGGAGCTGGCTAAGCACTTGGGGGCCGCCGCGGCTCACTTACAACACATCGACCCGGCAGGCACATCTAGGCTTTGGACCGCCTTGGGCATCGCCGCCGAGGGGCGGCCGGTGGACTTCCACACGACGCGTGAAGTCGTTGAATTCCTATGGGAGAGGCGGGAGAGGCTTGACGTAATTGTACAGAGGGCCAAGGAGCTTATTGCACAGCATTATGCCCACGCCCCTCTGTCGATTAAAGACATCGCCAAGGAGGAGGTTAGCAGACAAGTGGCTAGGGTCAAGCCTCTCCTTGAAGCTGTTGCAAAGGCTAGGCGCTACGCCGCAACCGGCGAGGGGGCTGAGGAGGCGGTAAAGGCGTTAAGGTCAAAGGAGGTGAAGAAGGCCGCCAAGGCGGCTGAAGTGGAGATAGGCGCGTTGAGAAAAGCCGCGGAGAAGGCGGCAAAGCTGGAGGAGGAGAGGAAAGAACTGGCGTCTAAGATAGAAGAGCTGAGAAAGAGGGCAGAGGCCATTAGGGCCGAGGTCGATGCACTGCGCCACTCTGGGCCGTCTAAAGAGCTTGAGGAGAGGCAGAGGCGACTAGAAGAGCTCTATGTAGAAATTGAAAGACTACAACAACGTGTCGCCAGCGTAGAGGAGAGGCTTGTCGAGGCGAGGAGGCGTCTCTCGGTAGAGGCTAGGGAGGTGCTGGAGCAAGCCGCCAGGTCTTACAGAGGCGTGTTCGAGGGGGTGAAGCATGAGGTAGACCCTGTGTATTTAGAGCTTAGGCGCGCCCTCGTGGAGGGCCGTCTGGAGGAGGCGTACCGCCAGTTGAGGGAGCAGTACGAGAGGGAAGGAAGGGACGTGAGGCAGCTGGACAGGCTGTATGGACAGCTAAAGTCTCTTGAGCCAGAGCTTCAGAAGGCCAGAGAGGAGCTGAGGGCCGCCGTCAAGGAGCACGAAGCGGCAATTAGGGCTGAGGCATACGTTCGCGCGGAGGCGGCGTCAGAGCTTAAACAGCTGTTTGAGAAGCTACCCACAGCCGCTGAAGGAGACGTCAGAAAAGGCATCGAAATCGCGCGGCAAGTCGGCCTTGAGAAGACGGCCCAGTTCTTAGAGGAGTACCTGAGACATGGGCAGGTGAGGGAGAGGTACGCCCGCGCCGCCTCTGAGGCGGCTGAGGCGTTGAGGAGGCTGGCCCAGGCGAGAGAACATGTCGTAAAGGAGCAACAAGCCGCCGAGGAGAAGCTGAGACAAGTCACGCTGGCTGAGGACGCCTTGAGGCGCATAGGCCAGACCACCGAGTTTGAGAAATCGGCGAAGGCCGCAAAGGAGACTGGCCTCGCCAAAACGGCCCAGTTCCTGGAGCGTTGGGCTGAGCTGGTGAGACAGGCAGAGGAGAGAGGCGGCCTTGAGGTGGTGAACAGGCTGGGCAGAGCCCTTGTCTCCGGCCGCCTCGCAGAGGAAGCCTCTGCCTTGGCCGCTGAGGGGAAGGCGCTGGGGGAGTGGTACGGCAGAGTTCTTGAGCTGAGATCCTTGTACGAGGAGGCGGTCAAAGAGGCGGCGGAGGCCAAGGCAGAGGCTGAGGCGGTTGTCAGGACAGTAACCGAGCTTAGAGCCTTGATCGAAAAAACAAGGGCCGAGTCGCCGGCCGATTTGGTTGGGAAACTGTCTAAAATTGACGTCAAAGAGCTTGAGTCGGCTGTCAAAGCCGCGAGGTCTGCCGGGCTGGAGGCGGCTGCGAGGTACTTCGAAGAACTGGCTAATTTTGTAAAATCCGCTGAGGAGAAAGCCAAGGCGCTGAGAGAGTACTTAAAGGCGGAGAAGAGTCTGAAGGCGTTGGAGGCAAAGGCCAGCATTGAGCTTTACAGAGCAGAAAAGGTGGCCGAAGGCTTAGCCGCGCTTTTAGAAGGCAGAGAGTACGGGCGGCTTGCATATGTGAGAGAGGCGCTTAAGGCCTTAGACGAGGAGACGAGGAAGACGTTGAAAAAGCCTCTGGAGAGGCTCTCTGAGGCTAGGCGCGAAGTCGAATTGTTACGCTATAGCTACACATACGAGGTAGGGGCGCCGGTTTGGCGCAAATTAAGACAACGCGGCGTGGAATCGCTGTTGTTGAGGGCGCCGCTGACGGCGTATGTCACAGCCACGCTTGAGTCCTCTCTTCTGAGAGAGATCGCCGAGGCGTTTAGACCCGCCTTTGCGAAGTACGAGAGGGAGGCGGCCACGACAATTGTCTACATGCCAGTTGGCGAGGGAGACAAGCTGGGCCCTGTGGTGAGCTGGGAGAGGGCACTGAGAGGAGAATTCAGGCCGTACATCGAAGAGATAGCAGAGACAAAAGCCCCGACGTTGAAACAGGCGGTCAAGGACTACTACGCTGGAAGGGGCAGGCAGTTCAAAGAGCTGGCGTATTTAGAGGCTAGGGCCGCCGAGGCGGTTTTAGACGTACACGCGTCAAAGTTCTTCCTTGAGCGTTACGCAAAGGAGGGGAGGCAAGAGGACTTGGCCTTGGCCATCGCCTTGGCCTACCGCGCGGCTAAGGCGTATCAGCGGTATCAACACTCCCACCTCGGCCAGTTGGCCGACGTGGTGGCTGAGGTGAGGCAGAGGCTGGGTCTAACCGGCAGAGACGTCGCGGCGTTGGCAAAGGCTGTTGAACAACTAGGAGGAGAAAAGGCCCTCAGAGAGTCGCTTAGGCCGAAGAACGTTGAGGAGGCGGTGAAGTGGCTTAGGGAGGCGTGGGCCGCCGTCGACTACCGCGCCCTTGAATCAAAGCTTGGCCTGACCAGAACATACGCAATACCTGAACCGGATAAGGCGCTGGAGTACACGGCCAAGGCCTTGACGCCTTCTAGAATTGCGGCACTGACGGAGGGCAAGGTCTCCGAAGAGGCCTTCAGCGTAATGCGGACCTACTCGCTTCTACGCGAGTTCGAGAGGTTCATGAAGGAGAAGCCGAGAGAGGTCGCAACCAAGGCAGAGCCCGCCGTCGTGAGGGCTTTGGACAGGCCACTTCCTTCGTTGCAGACTAGCGCAGTGGATAAAGTGGCAAAGGAGGCGGCCTCTCGCCTTGTAAAAGAGGCCGAGGCTCTGGCGCAACAACACGGCTTGAAACATCCCGAGACTCTGGCCGTTTTGGAGCAGATAAGGGAGTTGGTGAAAGTCTCGCCTGAGGCCTTTGGCAAGCTTGTGCACGCCGCGTCAAGGGCCAAAGGGCCTTTCAAAGAGTGGGCCCGCAAACTGGTGGCCGAGGTGAGGAAGAGCTGGGACGTCTACAGAGAGTCGTGGGAGGCGCCGGTGGTGCAACGCCTTGAGGCGCTTAGACGCGTGCCGGCCGCGACGGAGGCGCCTTCGCCTGTTCCGAGGGAGTTCGTCGCGTTGGCCCTCTGGGCTGAGCTTAACCAAGCCAAAGAGCTGAAGCAGGTCGTTAAGGAAATCTCCCCCGCCGCCGTTGAGGAGGCGGCGTTGCTGGCAGAGGCGATTAGGGCAATTCAAAGAGACTTAGAAAAACTGAAGACAGTCGAAGTAGAGAAGCCTGTCTTCATAACGTTTGAAACCTTAGAGAAGAAGACCGTAAAAGGAGTCGAGAAGCTCGTCATAGACGAAGTTGCCGAGTTGAGCAAGGCCTCTCGCTATCTGCAACACCAAGACCCTCGCGTGCGCGAGGAGGCCGAGCTTCTGTTGAAATTCGCCAGGGGCGAAATTACAAGGACGCAACTAAAAGAAGAGCTGTCCAAGAGGGGAGGACCCGTCACTGAGGAGGGTAAGGAAGCTGTCTCCGTGGAGCAGAGGCTGAGGGACGTACGCGCAGACCTTGTCTCTCGCCTCGCCAACGAGGTGGCCGTTTTGAAAGAGGTTGGGGCGTTGAGGAGGGAGGCCGTCGGCGCGGCCTTTTACGTAGCCGCCAAGGCTGGGCTTGGCGATGAAAAAGCCGAGCGGGAGCTCAAGGCCCTGGCCGCCTTCAACTCCAGGGCCGTCAAATACGCCGAGACGCTGAAGCTGTTGCGAGTGTTGTCAGAGGGGTTGGACAAGGCGGTATACGAGCCCGAGCTGGCTAAGAAGTTCCCAGAGCTCCGCGACGTGTTGCTTGAAAGAGACAGGGCTCTGCGCAGAGCAGAGGAGCTTGAGAGGAGTGGAGACCCCGAGAAGTTGATCGTGGCGGGCGTCTTGAGGGAGTTCGCCGAGGGCAGAGTCACAAGGACTCAGCTGTTAGACGTGGCGAGAGAGAAGGGCGTCGATCTGTCTGAGTTTTCAGAGCGACGCATTGCAGAAGCACGCGGCATGGTGATGGAGCGCGTCAAGGAGATGGCCGCCGAGTTGGCGGCTTACAGAGACGCGCCTAAGTCGCTGAGAGAGGCGTTAGAGGCGCGTATGCCAATGGACTTATACGCCGAGTTGGCAAATGAGCTTCGCGTCAAGCTTGAGGAGGCCGCGGCAAAGGCTGGGATACCCGCCGAATACGCCAAGTACGGCGTTTTGCAAGGTGCCGCTAAATATGTCGAAGAGCTGACCAAGCTGGTCACGCAGTTGCCAGTAGACGTCCAAGCAGCCTACGCGGCCTTGGGGGCGGTGAGGCACGAGCTGATGGCGGTAGACGAGCTTAAGCTGTTGGCAGAGCTGGCCAACGGCAACTTCTCCACTGTCGAGAGGCTGAGGAAGAAGATTGAGGAGGCTGAGGCTGAGGTGGCCAAGGCTGTTTTCAACACAATACGCGAGCTGGGAGTTAGGAGGGTGCCTTACGAGCTACTCGAAGTCGCCGCCCGCGTCGAGTTCACGCCGGGGGAGCTTAGGATGTTGTTGGCTGAGCTTGACGCCGCGAAGGCCGCCGAGAGAGACAAGGCCTTTGCCTGGCCTGAATTCGCCGAGTATGTGCCCGTCATCTTCGTCACCTCCGACGAAAAGGCGGCCAAGACGTGGAGGAGGGGCGGAGGCCTCGTAATCGAGGCCTTGGTTTTCGTCGGAGACAAGCCTAAGCGCGTTTACATCTTAGCGCCTAGAAACGCCCCCGTTGAGGAAATTCGTGAAGCCTTATACGCAATAAAAGGCGTTGAAATCGTAGGCACGCCGAAGTGGCTGGCGGGCTGGGACGTGGCCGAGGCCTTGGGCTTCGCCGTGGAGAACACTGAGAAGGGCGTCGCCTTAAAGCCGCGCGTCGAGGCCTTTATCGACTTGGACAAGCCTCTGCCCTACCGCAGAGAAGTGTGGGAGGCCCTTAAGCTCACGCGGCCGGACTTGTTAGGAGAGGCCGTCGGCGCCAGGTGGTCGCTAGTACACTGGGAGGACGGGCTGGCCGCCGTCAACGCCTATTTGTTCTTGCGCAAGCTGGCGAGGTGGGACGCCTTTGAACCCGCAGATATCGAGAGAGTTCTTGAGGAATATCGGAGGCGTTACAACCCCACGTTTGAGCGGTACGTCAAGGCGATGTCTGTCGAGAGGCTGGGCTTCGACGTGGTGGACTTCCTCAAGGGCGCCTACGCCGTTTCGAAGAGGCTTAGGGGCGAGGCGGCGGCTTATAAGCCGTCTGACGCCGAGGCCTACGCCAGGCTGATCTGGTGGGCCAAGAAGGTGGGGAGGCACGCCAGCCTGTACGAATTGTTACAGCCCGAGTTCCGCCTACCGGAGACGTTGAAGGCTCTAAACATCGCCATAAAGGGCGGCTGGATAACGTACTCGGAGGCCCTCGACTTATTCAACTCGTGGAGGAGGAACAACGACGTGGCTAAGTGGGACGAAGAGGCTCTGAAGATCGCGCTTAGGGGCAACCTCCGTATGAAGGAGACTGAGGAGGCGATAAAGAGGTTTGTCGACTCCATCAAGACGTCGAAGCAGTTAGAGGCAGAGGAGGCGGCGAGGGAGAGGCTGAAGCTGATGGAAGAGCAGAAGAAGAGGGAAGAGGAGATGAAGAAGATTAGAGGGATTAAAGAGCGGCCGAGGGCAAAGCCGGCTGAGACACAGCAGGAAGCGAAGAGAGAGGAGGTTGAGCAGGTCAAGAAAGAGGAGGCTCAGCCAAAGGCTGAGGAGACGCGGCAGGTTAAGAGGGAGGAGGCCCAGCCTGAGGAGACTAAGGCCGCGAGGGCAGAGGCCGAGAGGCCGGCCGAGGAGAAGCCGTCTGAGGAGGTGTCTTACGTCAAGTTTGGCTACGTCCACGTGAAGTCTACTCACGTGGACAACGCAGTTGTTAAGGCGTTTGCAGTGGAGCATCCGTCTAACTGGCACCACAAACTGACGCCGGAGGCCTACATCGAGCTTAGGGCCGGCCTCGCCCCCTTTGAGCTTGAGAAGCTTGAGGCGGCGAGGGAGAGGGCGGCTGACCGCGTAAAGGCGCTTTCCTTGCTGTCTGAGCGCTTCGGCCCCATCGCAGTGCCGGAGGAGGTTAGGAGGAAGGCTGAGAAGAAGGCCTACGACGAGTTTGTGAGACACGTCGCGCGCTTAACTACGCTTTACGACGAAGAGGCCGTTGAGGCTGTTGTCAACCGCCTAAAGGCGCTTGTGGCCCAGTGGGTGGAGATGGCCAAAGTCCCCAACGCCTATGACTTTATCTACAACGTGATGTGGATTTGGGAGGGAGACCCCAAGACGAGGAACGTGAGAGAGGAGTGGGGCTACTGGCTCTTCCGCGAGGACTTCAAAGTGGTGAAAGAGCTTGCCGAGCGCTACGGCATAGACGTAATGAGGCTGTGGAACGCCTACCGCTCAGCCGTCGCCAAGTATCTAGACGTGGTGACCTACTACGGAGACGTCGTTAAGAAGGCTGTAACCACTATCGACGTCGCTCTGCGGACGACGCTAATCGCCGCTGGCGGCGTCGCCCTTGCGGAGGCTCTACACGGCGTTGTTAGGCCTGAGCTTGTAGGCGCCGCCACCATGGCGGCGTCGATGGCGATGGCCGGCAAGTACCGCGACGCCGTCCATGTAATCAAGACGGCTGTGGAGAGGGTTAAGGTCACGGTGGAGAAAGCCGTCGAAGGCGTCAAAATCGCCGTGGAGAGGCTGTACGAGGCGGTGGTAGAAGCGGCGGCGCGCATAGTCCAAATGCTAAAAGAACACTGGAGGGCAGTGGCTTTAGTAGCCGCGGCCGCGGCGGCTGGGCTGATTACGTGGGTCGTTGCGCAACAAATCAACCACACGCTGTTTATCGACCACTCTGCATCGTTAGCGTTTAGCGGCTTCTTTGGCATTGCTTGGAGGGCTGAGAAGCCGGAGCGGTTTAAAGTAGTTGACCTCGTGCCGAGAGAAGAGCGGCCGGGGGCGATTGTCAACGAGGTTAAAGCCCTTAACGCAGTGTTCGACATCTCTAGGCCTGAGGCCGAGAGAAGAGACGCGGCCGCCGCCCTTGCCAAAAGCTTGGCGCCGCGCCTCGCCTACGATGCCCTCGTAAAGGCGAAGAAGCAGTGGTTGCAGTCAGAGGCGGTGGAGAAGTTGGCGAAGGCTCTGGCAGAGGAGCTGGCCAAAAGAGAGCTGGGGCCCATGGCATCAGAGGCGGAGAGAGAAGCTAAGGTAAGAGAGTGGAGGGAGAGGCTGAAAAACGCCGAGGCGGCCCTAAAAAAGCTGGCGGACTTCATACGGAGAGAGGAGGAGAGGGCTTTAAAGGCGTTGAAGGCAGTGGCAGAGGCCTACGACAAGCTCAAAATGGCTGAGGTTAGAGTGGAGTTTACGAAGAGTAGAAAAGGTGGGGAGAAGGCGGTGGTGAAGCTCGTCGCCGAGGGACGCGAAGTGGCGGAGCTACACGTCACGAAAAAGACTGTGCGGTTGGTTGGCAAGTGGGGTACGTTAAAGGCAAATATCGAGATCAAGGGAGGCGCCGTCGAATTCGAGACCATGTTGCTAGAAATAGGCGTCGGTGGAGCCAGCGAGGAGGGAGCCGAGCTCTTAAAGAGTGCACTCGCGGCGTTGTACGAGGCCCTTCCAGAGGAGGCGAAGTCGTGGCTAAGGAGCGAGTCTGCACAAGCTTACGCCGTTATGTACGAGCTGGCAGACGTCAGTAGAGCGACTGGCGAGCTCGGCACTGTGGAGCTCGGCTCTCTGTTGATGTACGCCCTTGTGAAATACGCCAACGACCCAACCTCAATTATAAGCTTCGGTGTACGTGCAGTTAATTTAGGGCTTGTAGAGGCGCAACTGGAGTACCGCCTATTAGTCAAGGACGTACACACCACGTCTCCTAAGGAAGCCATATTGGAGGTGGTTGCGGCGCTTGGCGTCGACAGCTTGGAGAAGCTAGGTCGTACGCACCCCAGCGTCGTGGTGTTTCTCGGAGGCTTGGAGGGTTTGGCTCGTTGGCTTGGCGACGATAAGTTCGATACGGTGAAGTATGTCGCAAGAAATCACAGGATTGACGTGTTGAAGTTGCTCACAGACGTATGCACGATTGCGAAAGCCGTGAGGACGCCGGGCGGCCTATTAGGACTTGTAATAGGCGACGGCTCGCCTAGTATGTCAGAGCTCGCAATCTCAGTAGGAGAGAAGTGGATGGACGGGATGAAGAAATTGTTACAATACGCAGTGCCCCAGGTAGAACTCCAATTCAAAGAACGTAGAATTAAAAGAGAGCTCAAGGTGTGGCCCAGCGAGAGAGTGGCCGCGGCTGTGCTTGAGGGTACCGCCAAGATAGCCCCAGTCATGGACGCCGTCGCCAAAGCGCTGTATGGGTACGAGTCAGTGTTGTGGAAGTGGGTTAGGCTGAGGGCGCTGGCGGGCGAGGGGGAGGCGAAGGCGATGTACAGCGTTTGGGAGCTTTCGCGTGACGGCTTGTGGCCTCCGCCTAAGCCGCTGAGGGAGGGCAAGGTGATTAAGTACGTGAAAAACGGCGTAGAGCTGTGGATATACAGATGGGACGAGAATGGTATAGGGGCTAGAGTATTCGACGGAGATAAGACGTTCTACCTCGTCTACACATGGCGCGGCGCAGGCGTTCAGCCTGTACGACATGGCGAGAAGTCCAGAAAAGAGACATACGCCGAAACGTTTGCAAAGCTGGGCGTCTCTACTAAGAAGGGGGAGTTTACGCGAGACGTCAGAGAGTTGTTGAAAGAGGCTGTGCAAGGCGGCGAGGCTGTAGAAAAGCCGAGAGTTGATAAAGAAAAAACAACCAGAGAGAAGCTGGCCGAGGCGAAGAAAGTCGTAAAAGAAAAGCCAGCCGCCGAGAGGCGTGCGGCAGAGCACAAAGAGCCGGCGGCCGAGGCTGAGAAAAGGCGGGCCGTCGAGCCCTCGGAGCTGGGGCCCGAGTGGAAAACCGTCGAGCCCGTACTGCTCTACAAAGGAGAGAAAGTGGAGGTTTGGCTAAGGGCCGTCAAGGAAAAAGGCGTTGCGTTTGAAGTAAGGCACGTCCAGTGGGAAGAGCCAGCTATCGTAAAGGTGGGGGAGAAGAAAAGCGGCAAGTGGCAACAGCTAAGAGGCCGTCTCTTCGTCTCTAGTAGAAGACCCCTACACACGTTAAGAGAAGTGGCTGAGGAGCTGAGAGCCGCGGGAGTGCCCGGGGTCAGCGTATACGCAGAGGGGGTCCAGTTCGGCTCCTCCGCCGTCGACTACTTAATGCTGAGAGATAGGAGAGCCGCCGAGCTATGGTTCGGCGAGGTGCTTTACTGGGACGACGAGGTCAAGGTTATGTACAAGGCGGAGGGCGCCGACAGAGAGAAATACACAATCGCGGTGTACGACGAGGGGTGGCACATATACACACTGACATACACACGCCGAAGGGAGTGGGAAGGCGTCATATACACCACAGACAGAAATGCACCAGAAAGAATCAAAATAGCACTAATGAAAGCCGCTAGAGGTACTCCGTACGAAGAACATGTAAAGAACTGGCAACCAATACTAGGCAAATGAGAGGGCTCATACCGAATACACATAGGAGAATGGGCAAGAGACATACTGGCAAAAAACTTAAAAAACCACAAAAAATAAGAAGGTGCCCCGGTAGTCTAGCCCGGTCAAGGATACGGCGTACCCCTTGCGCTGGGAACGCCGCTTCCAGCGGGCCTCATTGACATTCGTCAAGGCCAGTCGAGCCCGTGACCCGGGTTCAAATCCCGGCCGGGGCACTTGCCTGAGTTTGTGAACTTTAGTTTTAAGGCGGTTTTTCTTTTTGGCTGTGGACGACTTTTTTCTGAGGTTGGGGTTGTTGTTGTGGCTTTTGGGGGAGGTATTTGGCTTCTTCTACACGGTAGATCAACTAATTATCTATGTGTACAATGTATCTTTTTATTATGTTTATGTTGTATTCGTTTTTGTTGCTACTTTGTTTTTCCTTCGTGTTGATTTGAAGTTTTTTAAAAATTTTGCCTTAGCCGTCTTCGTCGAGGTTGTTGTGGCGCATCTGTGGGCTTTGTTGGTGTTTTGTCTTATGCCTGGAGAGCTTCTTTCGGGGGGCGACTTTCTGGTCGCTATGGTATGTAACTTGACTCCTAGGGACTTTATTGTTCGTATCGCACTGGTGGCGTGGCCTGTGTTTGCCGTGGCTGGTTTGTTTTATTTTAGGGCTTTTAAAGCCTTGGCTGGGGCCGTCGGCGGCTTTAGAGCTGTTGGGTGGTTGCTTTTGGTGAGCTGTTTGGCGTCGCCGCTGGTTTTCTTGTCGGACTTGGTGAGGCTTGTTGCAGTGGTCTACGCCGTGGTGTTGGGGCTTAGATTTGTAGCCCCGCCATAGTAACGTTTATATTTTACGTATTTCTGTATTTACGTGGATAAGTTGACTCTTTCGGTGAGGCGTGACGTGGTTTCTAGGGTTCGGGCTTTGTTGGAGCGTGCCGGTATTAGGCGGTCTCTTAGCGACTTGGTTGAGGAGTATTTTGAGGGTATTGACGGGGTGTCTCTCGTGGAGCTTATGTGTGGGGAGTTGAAGCTGGACTGCGGGGGCATGCTTGTGGACCCTGGGTGGGTGAAGTCGGTTAGGCCGAGGTCTCTTGGCCCGCCGGCGTCTGCCCTCGTGAGGGAGCTTAGAGACGCCAGGGAGGGGGAGTTGTGATTTACCTTGACACCAGCGTGTTGGTGAAGCGGTACGTGGAGGAGGAGGGGAGCTCCAGGGTCGATGCGCTTTTTGAAAGGGCGTATGAGGGGGGCGCCGTTTTGGCGACTTCGCTTTTTAACATCGGCGAGGCGGCTGTGGTCTTTGACAAGAAGGCTAGGCGGGGCGAGCTGGTGGGGAGCGCCGAGGGCGCCTTTGCGGCCATGTTGCGGGAGGTGCGGGCTTTGAGCAGGCTGGGGGCTCTTGTGCTTGTCCACCTGTCGACAAGGGTGTTGGTCGGCGCGGTGGACGTCGTGCTGAGGCGCCATGTATACATCGCAGATGCGTTGCAGGTGGCTAGTTGCCGCTATGTGAGGTGTGCCAAGCTCTATACAGCTGACAAGAGGCTGGCGTCCTTGGCCGAGGAGGAGGGGCTCCCCGCCGTGTTTCTTTAGAGAATTTCGTATCTGCTTTGTACCAGCGAGGAGTATACCGACGCCGCCGCAGTTGCAAATACTAAGAGCGATGTGAGGCCGACCGCCAAGTTGTTGCTTGGTCCGTGTACCACCTCGACGTATCTAATTTCTGTGCAGACGTAGGGCCAGTAGTAGCACTCAGTGTTTGTGTATTCTCTCACTGTGAAGGGCGTCGGCGGGCCCGTCGACTCGTCGTACGTAACGCCTTTGGGGCCCAGCTGGGCGTGGTAGATCTTGCCGTAGTGGCTCTTGGCCCCGGCAAGCGCCGCGGCTATTACGGCAGTGGCTATTAACGCCACGGTGGCCCACGCGACGGCGTCCCAGCTGGGCCGCTCGGCCTCCCCCTCTTCCGGCGGGGGGCCTTTATACAGCCCGCCGGCTATTTGTCTCCTAAGTTCTTCAACTCGGCGTCTGTCTACGAGGAACGGGGCTAGGGCGACGCCGGCGGCGAAGCCGCCCATGTGGGCAAAGACGGCGACTGAGGGCTCTATGAGGGGGGTGACGAACTGAAAGCCTGCCCATATGGCGACGTCGTGCCTCGCCTTTAACAACTTGCAGTAACATGCATATCTTAGGCAGAAGCAACGGTACGTCCTTGCCCCCGGCCACAGGTACAAATAGGCGCCTACGACGCCGCTTATGGCGCCCGAGGCGCCCACCATCGGGGTCAGCATCGACTTGGCTCCTCCCACGGCTGAGGCGAATAGCGCCTGCGAGGCGGCTGCGACGTATCCGGCGGCTAGGTAGAAAAGTAGGTACCTGGCCCGCCCCATGGCGGCCTCTACGTTGTCTCCGTATTTGTATAAAAACGCCATGTTCCCCAGTATGTGGAGGATGCCGCCGTGGGCGAACATGCTTATCAACACTCTTGGGTTAAGCGGGTTGTCTAAAAACTCCGATGGGGTGAGGCCCGCGCTCCACGGGTTTTTAAAAAGCATGCCGAGGAGGGGGAAGAACAACACCGCGTTTACCACGATGAGGCCGTAGGTGGCGTACGGCGTGTGGTGCGGCGACGTGTCTTTCAACTCTTTAAAACCGGCGGCGAGGGGGTTTGTCCAGCCCTCCTCCTCCTCGTCCTCGGCTCTCAGCCGCCGCATCGCTCTCTGTAGGCGGCCTCCACCTCGAGGAGGGCGTAGTACTGCATTTCTGTGAGGGACACGTTGGGGTTTACTCTCTCCACTTCTTTAATGGCGTCGTCTGCCTTTAGACACCTGGTGGCTATTAAATAGGCCGCCAGGACTGTGGGGGTGCGCCCCATCCCACCGACGCAGTGTACGACCACGGCCCCGGCCGCCGTCTTTTCGCGAATTAGCTGTACTAACTCGTCTAGGCGCCTGGGCGGGTAGCCGTCGGGGGTGGGCCAGTGTAGCCACTCCATCCCCCTCTCTGCCAGGGCTTTTTGAAACTCTAGGAGCCCCCACCGGCCGTAGTACTCTATCTCCCAGGCCTCTGCTAGAGACACCACGGTCCTGACGCCTAGGTGTGCCCACTTGTCGATGTCTTCTCTTCTAGGCATACAGGAGCCGGCCACCTTTTTGTCTACGAAGTATGGGCACTGCATCTTTTTCTTCTTTTTCATACCCATTTCAAAATTTTTCTTTCTATGTAAGTCATGGCGAAGTATGTGGCTATGCCGGCGGCGGCGAGGGTCACTATGCCTGCCCACATGCCGACGAAGTCTAGTCTATGCCAGTGGTTGTATATCAGCGCCCCCACTCCGTCTGTCAAGACGAGGCTCTCGGCTATGAAAGAAACTGAATAGGCTGTGTTCAGCGCTATTTTAAGCCCTGTGATTATGCCCGGCAGCGAGGAGGGGATTACCACGTATCTCACCACGTCGACTCTCCCGCCGCCCATTGTGTATATAAGCGCGGCCAGCTCGCGGGGGAACCGCTGTGCCCACTCCATTACGGACAGCGCCACTGGGTAGAAGGCGATGAGCGACATTAACACAATTTTACTAGACTCTATGCTGAAGATGTGTAATAGGACTGGTAGCAACGCGACGTGGGGTATGGGGTATGTCAAAAGTATTGCCGATTTTAATATACTAGTGCCCAGCTTGTCGGGTAGCCAGGTAGCCGCGAGGCCCGCCGACAGGCCTGCCACGAGGGCGACGATCGTCGAGGTGAACACCCGCCCAAGAGTGGCGGCTAGGTTTTGTAAGTATATTTGCGAGTCGTTGATAAGCCGTAGCGCCACTTGGGAGAACGGGGGGAGGTAAGGCTTGTCGACTAGGAGCGAGGACGCCTCCCACGCCAGTAGGATTAATGCTACAGTTGCAATATAGCGCCTCATTGCCTATATATTCTCTGCACCTCCGCAGCCAGCGAGTGGGCGTCTTTAAACGACCCCGGATCGTACTTAGCCGCAACTCTCAGAGGTGGGCCTTTGACTACGTAGACCCGACCTCCCAGGTCTACTACGTCTTGTACGTTGTGTGTCACTATTACGACGTCCCAGCCACCTTTTCTTAAGACGTTTATTATGTCTGCCCTGTGGTCGATATCTACCATTGACAGCGGCTCGTCCATTAGCCACAGCCGCGCCCCCGAGGCGATTGCCCTGGCTATTAGTATTTTTTGCCGTTCTCCCCCGGACACCTCCCTGGGGTAGCGTCTAAGCAGGTGGGCTATGTCTAATATGTGGGCCGCCTCCTCCACGGCGCTGTCTACCTCTCTCTGGGGCGTCTTTCTAATCTTTAGGGGGAGCGCTATGTTGTCCCTATTTGTCATCCACGGGTAGAGCCCCCCTATTTGGGGAATGTACGCAATCTCCCCGCGTAGTTCCTCAGGCTTTTTGCCGTATATCTCCACCTCTCCCCTGGCTGGCTTAAGTATCCCAGCGGCTAGTTTTAACAAAGTCGTCTTGCCGCTGCCGTTTGGCCCAAGTATTATGTTGATGCCAGGCGGGATCTCTTCGTTGAAGTTTTCTAATACGGGGGGGCCTGTTCTATATTTGAAATAAACTCCTCGTAGACGTATCACGAGACGCAGTCTTCGTACCTAGGCTTATTTGCGAGTAGCCCTTTTTGTACTAGCCAATTTGCCGCGTCTTCAAATATGTCTCTTGGCAACGGCGATATGTGCGACCTCCAAACTATTTCGTAAGTCCCTAGCTCCCGTGGGATGTTTAGCCTCTCTGCGAGGAGTTGTTGGTACTTCGCAGGGTCGGAGTTGTAGAGGTCTACTGCCTTGTTTAGGGCTGCGACGATGTTTTCCAAAGCTTTTCTGCCCTCTTGCGTCTTTAACAAGTCGTCTCTTGCCACTAGGACTACTAAGTCTCTATATTTTGCTATGAGCGTGGCGTTTTTCCTAAGAGCAAGCGTGCCCCACGGGTCGGGCAACACCGCGGCGTCCACCTTACCCTCTAGCAGTAGTTGAAACCTATTTGCAATACTGGGAACGTCTACGTACTCCACCGACATGTTTACAAGCTTCGACGCCACGTAGTCTATTATAGTGTTCTTCGAAACGGCCACTGTCTTAACCGACGAGGCGCCGGGCGCCTTAACGAAGTAAAAACCCACGTTCGAGTCTGAGGGAGATGTACAACAGATAAAACCCACTATTTTAATAGGCGCCCCACGTCCGATCAGCATCAAGGCCCCCACGGGGTCGTGGAGCGCCACGTCTATCTGCCCGCTGATAATGGCGGAGTCTCTGTCCCTAGCCGAGCCGAAGTACACTAACTCAACGTCTTTGAATAACCCCTCCTTCTCTGCGACTACAAAAGGCAGTGCGTCTACCACCGGCAGTAGGCCGATTCTTACCTTATGCGTCTCCACGGGCCGGCTCTGGAAGAAAAATAAGAGAGCCGCCGCGGCTAACGCGACTACGAGAACTAGTATAAACACACGTCTCATATAGCAGCTAGATGAGACTTGTTTTAAACTTTAGAAGAGTGCCGAGACCGTACGCAGGCCCAGCGCCTCTCCAATAAACAATACTCCCAGTACAATTGACAATATGCCTACTGCCAGCTCTATTTTACGCCCTAGGGCGGCCCATTTGCTCGACTTAGAGACGTATTTCGAGCTTTTCCTAATGGCGTAGAAGAGTACGTAGATAACCACGGCGAGGCCCGCGGCGTAGGACAACGTGGCGGCGAAGACTGCTAGGTAGTTCCCGCTCAGCGCCGAGGCCAAGATGTTGGCCACCACCACAGCCCCGAAGAAGGGCGCTATACACGGCATCCACACGGCCCCCAGAGAGGCGCCTAGTATTAAGTCCCCCACGCCGCCCGCCGCTTTTCTAGACGCCCTGTATGCAGAGGTCTGAAACCTAGAGGCCCAGATGACAAACGCCTTGTTTAAACGCTCCACGGCCAGCACGAGGCCGAAGGCTATTAAAACAGCCCCGCCCACAACGTAGAGGGCGGACCGAGCCAGCCCCCCCGCCAGGGCCGTTGCCGCCGTGGCCGCCACGGCTAAGGCAGAGAAGGACAACACCATGCCCAACATTACGAGGCCGAGCCTCCTCTTGGCGAGATATGTGGTGGCCGCGATGGTCACCACGGGGAGCACACAGGGGGAGAAGACGCTGGCCACCCCTGCGGCAAACGCCGTGGCTAGTTGTAACGGAGGCGCCGCGCCCAGCCCCTCAGAGGCCCTGAGGGTTGCGGGCGGCGCGGCCGAGCTCTGCCGAGCGTTCGTGGGGGCGTAGGCCAGTTTTGTAATCTCCACGAACTGGTCCGCCTCTAGGGCCCCGATGACTACCGCCGTGACGTAGAGCCTTCCCCCCTTCACAAAGCCCATGATTACCGTCGGCGTTCCCATTATGGGTATCCTCTGCTCGCCGTATGCCCTCTGCGCCTTTAAAGAGCCGGAGTACACGTAAACAGTGCCGTTGGCCACCACGTCAAGGCTAGTGAGGAAGTAGTCGTCTAAGTCCACTGAGACGAGGTTGACCCCCGCCAACGCGTCGACCACAGTTTTTTGAGGAAATACGTACTGCTTCATGTAGGCACAGCCGGGGCAGTTGATTTGGTGTATGAATATCAACACGGGGCCTTCTCTCAACGCGTTTTGCAGATCCTGGGCAGATTTCACGTCTACAAAGTTCAGAGAGCCGATGGTCAGAGACAGCGCCAGTACGGACGCTAGTAAGACTGCGAAGAGTATCCGCATGTCGACAAGTTTGATTGTTATATAAATACTTCAAAGCATATCCGTGGAGGTTGAGAGAGCCGTGGTGGGACCGCTTGCCACAAACGCCTATTTAATTTGTGAAGGCGACGAATGTGTAGTGGTAGACCCCGGCGGCGACCCCGGCGAAATATTTAAGCTACTACGACGTAGGTCCGTGGCGGCGGTCGTGGCCACGCACCTACACTTTGACCACGTCGCCGCCGTCGGCGAGGTTGTAGGGACCACAGGCGCGCCTTTTTACGCACATGTTGAAGACTGGCGCGTTTACAAGTCTCTTAACTCTATCGCAGAGGAGTGGGGCTTCCCACTGCCGGACCTCCCAGAGCCAAGGCCCCTCGGCGGGCGCCTGCGGGGGCTGGAGGTCTGGCACACCCCCGGCCACACGCCGGGCAGCGTGTCTCTAGTGGGGCCTGGGTTCGTCCTCACCGGCGACACTCTTTTCAAAGAGTCTGTGGGGCGTGCGGACCTGCCGCACGGCGACTGGCGGCGGCTGATTAAGTCGGTGTGCAGGCTGTACAGCCTCCCGGAGGAGTACGTCGTCTACCCCGGGCACGGGCCCCCTACTACGATTGGGGACGAGCTACGCGGCAACCTATTCGTCAACTATCTAGTATGCCAACGCATGGTATAAAAAGTGGGGAACTGGTATTGACGTGTCTTACGAGACATCTAAACGGACTACTCTACTTCAGTACCCGCCTCCCCCAATAATTACGCCGCAGGTCATAACCACGGTGTCCATAATATCTACAAAGCTATACGGCTTGTTTGACCTCGGCGTGTTTATCGCAAGGCTTGTGGAGGCCGGCGTACAGAAGTACGGAGAGCCTCTCGACCCCTGCTGGCTGTACGTAGTTCTGCCCAACGGCTATAAACACTTTGCGTACTTCTCCACAGACGTCCCTCCCGGCAGGCCGGAGTACGCCTCTCTATACCCAGATCCCTACCTAGGCGCCTTGTTCGTAGCCGCCTCTGGGAGGAGGGCGGTGTTTAGACCTCTTAGCAACGACTACATTGATAGGATGTTTGAAACGTTGGCGCAGACAGAGGGCTGGAATATTCGCATCTCTAATTACGTAGAGTACGAGCACTACAACAACGCCCACGTCGTAAACGAGGGTTGCATCGTGGAGAAGCTAAAGACCGTACTGCCTAAAGAGGCGACTTATGAAAAAGACGCGCTTCTCACAATGCTTGTGCCTACGATGCCGCAGGCATTTCTCACAGACCCCCAGATGACTAAGTTAATTGCGCTGGGGCTGATGGAGTACCGCGAGGCCACCATCGTGCCGACCCAACTCCTAGTGTCGCTTCTCAGCATGTTGTTTTAAAAAGGGCTTGTGGCGAGGCTTGCGTGAAGGCCGTTGTCCTAGGCGGCGGGATAGCAGGAGTGTTCACCGCATATTTCCTAAGAGAAAGAGGGTTTGAAGTAGTCGGCGTGGGGGGCGAGGTGGCGTACCCGCTTGCCTCGCTGGTGCTCACCCTCTCCATGCCATATAAAGAAGACGTGGAGCTGGCCAAGAGGAGCTTGGAAATATATAGGCAGTTTGTCGAGCTGAAGGAGGTCACCTCAGTGGACATACTGCCCAGGTGGGCAGACCTGTCGCGCCTCGCAGTCCCCCACCAATTAGCAGATAAAGTCGAGGGCCTGCGCCTCGGCCCTGACGAAGTCGCCGTAATTACAAAAGACTACCTAGTGCCGGTGAGGAAGGTAGTTAAGAGACTGAGAAAAGAGCTGGGGTTCTTAGACTCCTACGGCTTGTTGAGGGTGGAAGACGGGAGGGCGTATGTCGTGGCAGATGGGCGCAGGGTAGACGGCGACTTTGTGGTTTTGGCCGCCGGGCATAGGAACAGGGCGCTGGCCGAGGCGGCTGGCCTCGCCGTGCCTCTACAGCCCTATGAGTGCTACGCCGCGGTGTTCGTCACCGGCAGGAAGACTTGGCGCTACAGCATCGGGGACTACGTATTGGGGTGGTACGGGAGGCCCCTCGCTCCGCCGCTGTACATCGCAGGCGACGGCTGTGGAAGATACGGTCAGGGCCCGCCGCCGGGCTACTTAAGCCGTATGACAAGCCTCCTCTCCAGGAGAGTCGGCGCAGTCATCCCCCTCTACTTAAAGACGGGTTACTGCGAAGTGGGGCCAGCGGGAGGGCCTGTGTACGGACGACACCCACATGTGGAAAACCTATACGTAGTCGGGGGGTTGAACGGGTACGGTAGCATGGTAGGCCCCGCCCTGGCAGAGAGGCTGGCGTACCTAATTGCCGGCGGCGGCGTAGAAGACGGGTTTAGAATTGAAAAATATAAACAGACGGCGTTTGACCCATGCGCCGTCCAGGAGAGACACGACTGGGGAGCCGCACTTCTACGTAATGTTTAAAAAAGAGCACTTTACGGACAATGTGAGTGACAAGCGCGACCGAATGGTGCTCATCTCATTTCACGTCCCTCAGACATACCTAGAGGCCCTCGACGAGCTGGTAAGGCTTGGAGTCTGTCCTAGTAGGAGCGAGGCCGTCAGAGCCGCTTTAAGAGAGCTGCTGGCCCGGTATAAACTAGACGGTGAGACTTAAAAGAGCTATACACCGCCACCTACGTGATAGGCATAGCCTCGGCAATAGCCTCTGCCGTGGCTTTTTCAATAAACGCCCCCCTTGCCTATGCGGCCGCGAAGAGAGGCGTCACGTCTCAGACGCTCGTGGCAATTAGAAACCTAGTGGCCTTGGCGATGACTGCGCCGTTTCTCCAACTCGGCGTCCCCGCACACGTGGTCGCCATAGTGGCCGCCTCGGCTCTGCTCGGCCCTGGACTCGGCGACTACGCATATTTTAAGGCTATGTCCTCGTCGGGAGTTGCCAGCGCCGTGACTGTGGCATATACCTACATACTGACTGCGCAGATCTTCTCGGCGCTTCTAGGCATCGAGACTCTTGGGACAGGCGACATACTAGGAGCCATATTAGCAGTGCTCGGCGTCCTCGTGGCCGTGGGGGGTAGGCCAAAGGGCGCAGGTCTGTACTACGGCGTGGCCGCCTCACTGGCGTGGGGAGCCGCCTCCACGCTGTTGGGAGCCGCCTCTAAGTCGGCCTCTCCCTTCACCATCGCCGCAATTAGGTCCGCCACGCTTACGCCGATCTTCCTACTCTTCTCAAACTTCAACGCAAGGCCCTCGGGGCTTTTGTACGCCGTGGCCTCCGGCGTGGTGGGGCTGGGAGCGGGGTCCCTGGCCTTTATCTACGCCATGTCGCAAGTAGGCGTAGGAGCCACCGTAGTAGCCACCGCGATCACGCCCATACTATCGCAAGTCTTCGACAGAGCCTTAAACAAGACTCCGATATCGCCGAAATACATATTAGGAGCTCTGTTGGTAGGAGCTGGAATTGTGGCGGTGATGAGTAATTAGACAGCTGAAAATGAGGAGCTGACGACGGGCTGACTACTTCTTTAACTCCGCCAACTTTTTGTTTATCTCGTCTAACAACTGGTCTTTGCTCTTCCCCTCGGTGGAGATGCCGAGAGACTTGGCCATGTCGATAATCTTCTGGTCCACTTCCTCTTTTTGACGCCTTGTCTCCTCCTCCACGCCGGACGCGGCTTTTCTAAACTCGCGTATAGCCTCGCCCATCCCTCTGGCAAGCGAGGGCAGTTTCGACGGCCCCCATATGAGGATTATCACGAGGGCGATTAGGATTACTATCCACTCCTGTCCCCCGAATAGGAGATACATAGCCGGTATTTTCGTGTATATATTTTAACTTTTCGCCTCGGAAAGTATTTTTAACTAGCAGTAATCTACCATGTGGAAGAGAAGCCGCCGCGCGACAAGGAGATGCCTCTGTGGGAGCACTTGGCAGAGCTTGGCCAGAGACTAAAAAAAGTCTTCATCGCCTTTATAATAGTCTTCGTCATCACTTGGATGCCCGCTCCAGACCTCCAGAGCGGTAGCTTAATGTCAATACTTACGTCGTTTTTTGTAACTGGCGAGTATAAGCCGTTGGCATATTGGACTTTTCAGAAAACTCTTGAGCCCGTGGTAAACGAGCTGAACAAAACAGCAGGATTAAAAATCGTTCTAATAGGAGGCGAGGTCTGGAATCCGCTAGCCGCTGCCATGTACGCCTCTTTATATCTCGCCGCCATGGTGGTGTTCCCCTTATTTGTATACGAGATGTGGCTGTATATCCAACCGGCGCTGTATCCCCATGAAGAAAAGGCAGTTAAAAAATACCTGGGAGTAGCCCTCTTCTTATTCTACCTGGGCAACTTCTTCGGCATCTTTGTCATATTCCCCTCGTTGTTTAGATTTGTGGCTGGCTTTGCCAAACTACTCGGCGTAGAACAACTCTTCAGCGTGTCTTCTGTCATAAGCGTGTGGATTCAACTAGCATTCTGGACCGGCGTAATCTTCTTGACGCCGGTTGTCATGGCCACTCTTTCTGAGATCTGCCTCCTCAACCCATGGACCTTAGCCGAGTATAGGCCCGTTGTATACGCCGTCGCCTTAATTCTCATCGCCATAGTCACGCCCGACACGACCCTGGTATCTACTTTTCTCACATTCATCCCATTTGCTGTGCTGTTTGAAATAGGCCTCGTGTGGAGCCGGAGAATTGTCAAGAAGTGTCCCGACGTCTCTGGTAAAGTCCATATAGGTAGATGAGCTTGGGGCTGGGGGACCACCCCGCCGGCTCGGCTCTTAAGAGCCCCCACTTCACTAAGTAGCCCAACTGCCACTCGTCGACGAGGTCTGCGACGTATTTGTGGCTGAGGACGTGCGCCTCGATTAAGTCGGCGACTAGGCCGACGTCGACGTTTAGCAACTCCAGCGCTCTGCCGAGGGCTTGCGAGAAGTCGGGCTCTCCCCACTCCCCCTCGTAGGTGAGGTCTACGCCTCTTAGCTCCACGTCGCCTCTCTTGATAGAGACGTCGCCCGGCGTTTTTACAAACTTCTCCCTTAGGTGGAGGGGCGTGGAGGAGTGGAAGACCACGTCTCCGGGGATGGGCAGGGGCTCCGCCACGATGAGCTGTAGGCGGACTCCCCTGGCCTCTGCGTATTCGGCCAATATCTCAAGGCCCGTACGCCAGTGCCTCGCATCTACTGCCATGGACCTCGCGCCTCTTGAAGCCGCCGCCACTGCCGCCGTCACAGGGTCGGGCCAAGACGACACACATTTATAGACGGCGCCGCCGTGGGGCACCGCCCGGGCGGCCCAGGATTCTTCTAGGGGCATCTGCGCGTATAACAAGACGGGGTCCACGTGGCTTAGGCCCAGGTCTTTTTGGTCGGCAAGCCAGGGGTAGAGGGACACCCCGTGTAGCCTTCTGAAGGCCTTCGCCAGCACGAAGGCGGCCTCAAGCGACGGGGCGGGCGGCGGCGCGCGGCACCTGGGGCTAACTACCACGTCTACGTCGTATAAGACGTGCGGCGTCTCGTCGTAGTCTACTATCTGAAGCACATCCATTTATATATTGCAGAATTTAAGAACTCCCATGAGCGTGGCTGGCATACGTTTTGACTACATACATGCCGAGCGCCTGGGCGTCCCTCCGCCGGGGGCCCAGTTGCAGATGAACATGCAGGTCATGATAGAAGGGGAGCGGGCGGTGAAACGCGGCGGGTTGACCGAGATCCCGTTCACAATCAGCATCTCCTCGGCCCCTAGCATAGTCACCGTCACGATAAGAGGCGTGGCCGCAGTTCAAGGCGACGTAGATGCCAAGAATCTGCCGCCGCAGGTGGCGGGCCCCATAATGCAGGCCGCCATATTCGAGGCGGCGTTGATAATGAGAGAGCTGGGGTTCCCCCCTCCCCTGCCAGTACAGCCGCAACAATCCACGACCTCGCCTCAATACGCGTGATGAGCCAACCCCGGCACGGATTAGTGACGTCTTTTTAAAGGCTGATGTACCGCCTGGTGTTGTTGTCCAGAGCAACTTATGCGCTTATGTGGTTTTACCTGGCCCCCGTGTTGCCCGTCATGTTGAGGGAGCTAGGCGTCTCTCCCGGCGAGGCGGGGCTTCTGCCCGCTGTGTTCATCGTCGGTGCGGCCGTCATGCAGATACCCGCCAGCGTCATGGGAGCGCGGCTCGGCCACGACAAGGCCGCCGGCGTGGGGATGGTCCTCTTCGGCTTGTCTTCTACTCTACTTGCCTCTGCTAAGACTTGGCACGAGGCCCTTTTCTACAGAGCCCTCGGCGGCGTGGGGGCCGGCCTGTTCTTTTCCACTGGCGGCGCTGTGTTGATTGCCCTGAGGACGCGGCCGGTGGGGACGGCCCTGGGCTGGTACAACGCCTCTTTTAACATAGGTGGGTTTCTGGGCTACTACTGGGGCTACGTGGCCGACTTAGTGGGGTGGCGCCTTGCATTGGCAGGCCCTGGGCTGGCCTCGGCGATTCTAGGCGCGCTTCTGCTAAGAGGTCCTGGGGTTAAGACGGCTATGTCTGTGGAGTGGAGGGCCGTGGCAATGGGGCTGGCGTCCTTCCCCTTCTGGGGGGCCGTCTACGCCGCCAATAGCTTAACTGCCACTTGGCTACACCTGTACCGCGGGGTGGGCGAGGAGGCGGCGGGGGTGTTGTCCTCTACGGCGATGATCTCCGGGTTTTTCACGGGGTGGATAGGCAAGGTCTACGACGTGGCGCAGAGGAGAGTCGTGGTGGTTGCCCCCGTCGTGGCGTCGTTGGCGTATTTAGCCATGCCTTTCCTCCCAGCCCCCGCCGCGCCGGCTTTGGTATTTCTCTACGGCTTCTCTTTTTCGATCTACATCACGTCTATCTACGCCGCGGCTTCGAAGAAGTCTGAGAACCCAGCCTCTGCCCTCGCGGTGATAAATGTTACAAACATGGCGCTAGGGCTCCACGTAAGTTACGTATTCACACGACTAATGGAGGCCGCGCCGGCGTATCCGTGGGCGCTCCTCTCCACTCTAGCCATGGCCTCCGCCACAACTAGCTATATACTAATAAATAGAGTAAAGATTTATTAATAGATTTTTTAAGATACGGGGTGCGGGTGGTCATTGCCCTAGGGGGCAACGCCTTTAACCAACCAGGCGAGCCTATTAGACAAGACACCCACTTGAGAAACGTAGAAGTCGCCGCAGAGGTAGTGGCACGGGTGGCGCGCGAGGGCAACCAAGTGTTAGTAACGCACGGCAACGGGCCACAGGTGGGCTTCTTTGCAGAGTTGCAAAGAGAAGTAAACGCCTTTAGGCTCGACGCCCTCAACGCGGCCACCCAGGGCCTCCTAGGCTACTTCATCGTGTCTGCAGTGGACAAACGGCTGGGACCCGGGCGGGCCGTGGCGGTGTTTACTAGGACGGAGGTAGACTGCGACGACCCTGCCTTTAGAAACCCGACGAAGTTCATTGGCCCCTCTTATTCCGAGGCCGAGGCCAGGGGGCTTGCAGAGAGGTACGGCTGGGTGTTTAAACAAGATCCGCGGGGTGGGTATCGGAGAGTGGTGCCCTCGCCGGCTCCGCTTCGAATTTTTGAACTAGGCGCAGTAAAGGCCTTGTTGGAGTCGGGCTTTGTGGTGGTGGCGGCGGGCGGGGGAGGGGTCCCCATATGCAACGACGGGGGCGTAGAGGCCGTGGTGGACAAGGACCTCGCCGCTTCTATACTGGCTGAGCAAATAGGCGCCGACCTTTTAGTAATTCTCACCGACGTAGACGCCGTTTATATCAATTATAAAAAGCCGAATCAGAAAAAGCTGGGGACGGTGAGGGTGGGAGAGCTGGAAAAGTACCTCTTGGAGGGGCACTTCCCTCCCGGCTCAATGGGGCCTAAGGTGGAGGCCGCAATCCGCTTTGTCAAGTCTACGGGGAAGAGGGCAGGTATTGGGGCCCTGGAGGAGGGCTACGAGGTGTACCGAGGGGTTGCTGGGACTCAGGTCGTCCCCTGAAACTCCTCGATGAGGGCCTCGTACTCTTCTCTCTTCGCCAAGTCTCTGACTTTGACGACGCCTTTCTCCAGCTCTTTTCTCCCTAGGATGATTAAGTACCGGGTGCCTGTTTTTAAGATGTATTCAAACGCCTCTTTGAGGTTCTTGTCTCCCAGCTCTATGGCCACGCTGTGTCCGCGTCTGCGGAGCCTCTTGGCAATCTCCACGGCCTTGCCGTACGCATCGTCGTCGAATATGTAGATGTAGTAGTCTAGAGCTTTGTCCACTGTCTGTAGGCCGACGGCCTCCATCAGCCTTTCTACTCCAATGGCGAAGCCGAGAGACGGGGTCTTGACTCCGCTGTATAGTTGGAGCAAGTCGTCGTAGCGGCCTCCTCCGCCTACTGCCAGATTGTACTCGCCGACAAAGGCCTCGTACACAATCCCCGTGTAGTAGTCGAGGCCTCTTACTATGGAGAGGTCGAACCGGAGTCTTGGGACCGCCTCTAGGTATTTTAAGAGCTTTACGTACTCTGCGCCTAGGGCTGGGTCTAGCTTGGCCGCCAAGTCGGCGGCTTCTTGTAACGACATTTCCCCCGCCGTGTCGTATATCTTCTCCGCCTTGTCTGGGGGCACGCCGCCCCCAGTCATTATCTTTATGGCTTCCTCTCTCGTAATCTTCGTTTTCTTGTCTAAGGCCTTGTACACCACTTCTTTGTACTGCGTAAGGCCCATGGAGGCCAGCAGCTTGTCCACCAGCCGCCTGTCGTTTAGCTTAATTACGTGGTTTACGGCCCCCGCGGCTGTTAGACATTCGGCGAGTAGTTGGACCACCTCGGCGTCTGCGCGCGGGCTGGCCGACCCCACTAGCTCTACTCCGAACTGGTAAAACTCTCTGTAACGCCCGTGCTGGGGCTCGTCGTATCTAAAAACTTTTGAGAAGTAGTACCACCTGACGGGCTTCGGCAAGTCGAGGTTGTAGGACAAAACTCTGGCGACTGGGACGGTCATGTCGAACCTAAGCCCTAGGTCTCGCCCAGCCTTGTCTTTGAAGTAGTATATTTCGTTCAATACGTCTTGGCCTGCCTTGAGCGCCAAGACTTCGAAGTGCTCAACTATCGGCGTCTCTACTCGCCTATATCCATACGACTCCGCCACTTGTGACAAGACGTCCTCTAGGCGTTTTAGCGCGTAGAACTGGCTGGGTAGCCAGTCTCTCATCCCCCTAACGGGGCGTCTCAGGTGGTCGGGGAGACCGCTCATAGGACTACCCTCTGTACAGACTCTTGTACTATTTTGACGCCTTGTTGCCTAACTACCGTGAGGAGTCTTGGGAATAGTTTGTTCGACATGCCTACGTACTCGGGAGGCGTCACGCCGGGTTCTAGGTCTTTGACGACGTATTGAAAAGCCACGGCGACGCTCCCAGTGGCGATTTGCATCGCCGTCCACTTGTCTTGAGGCCTTACCAGCACCTCGTATTGAATACGGCGGTCTCCCCCCACGCCGAAGACTCTCATATAAACCACGTCTGGTACGTCGAACCTAAGCCTGGAAAGCAACTTCGCCGTTATTAGCCTAGGCGGCGGGTCTCCCTCCTCCGACATAAAACCCAGCTCTTTTAACAGGCGTACTTTTTCCACGTGCCCAGGCCACCTCAGCGTTTTTTCATACATCGTCTTGACTCTATCTGCCAGAGTTTTTAGCAGGGTCCTAAGCCCGTCTGTGTAAAAGGCCTCGAGCTCTCCCAGAGGCGTCTGCACCACCTCCACCTCGCCCAGCGGGTCCACTGCCGCCGCGGAGCCGTTTTTTAAAACACGCGCCGGCCTGGTGTACTCCTCTATGAGGTCTAGGGGGCTCCAAGTGATGGAGTACCCAAGGGGGCCCACCGGGCGCTCTGGTATCCCGCCCACGTAGATGCCCAGCTCATCCACGCGTCCCAGCTCCGCCACAATTCTACCCGCCAAAACGTTGCTGAGCCCGGGCGCAATGCCGGCGTCTGGGACGTACCTCGCCCCCGTCTTAACGGCTATTTCATGCAAGTCGTAGGGGTCCTCGGCGTAGAAAGACACGTCTACGACGTCTACGCCAGCCTCCACCGCCTTCTTAGAGGCCTTGTAAGCCACGGCGCCGGGGAGCACGTTAAACACTAAGTCGTACCCGCCGTAGGAAACCTCAAGCGCGTCCTTAGCCAACGCCTCTGGGCACGACCGCCCCTTGTCCACCACCGTCACGTCGTGTTTAGTTGACAACGCGCTGAATAGGTACCTCCCGATGTTGCCGCACCCAAGTAGGAGCACTTTCACACCCCTACTTGAAAACAAGTTTTTATAAATTGGCTACTTAAACACCACAGTCTCGGAGAGCAGGTAGTTGGCCAAAAATCCAAACAACACGCCGATTAGGTAGGCTAAGAAGTGGCCTAGCTGCCACAGTAGGGCCAACGTAGTGACGTAAGTCACAACGCTACCAACGGCGGTGGCTACGTGGTACTTAGCCCAGCCAGCGAGCACGGGCGTGCTCCTTCTGAAGGTCCAGAGCCAGTTCAGAAGGTAGTTAGAAGTAAGGGAGGCCTCGACGGCCAGCGCCACGGACAGCGCCGGGTGGAGGTGCTTTGTGGCGTAGAGCACGGCGAAGGCCACCCCGACTCCGGAGGCCCCCACCGCGGCGAACTTGAAGGGGCGCCAGCCCGAAAGTGCCAGGACCTGTCTTAGGTAGTCCACCACGTGTTTCGTCCCCAGCTTCGACCGGCCCCGCGTCCTTTTGCCGAAGGCGTAGGGCACCTCTTTGACGCATTGCGGCTTGCACTGGACGAGGACGTCTAGAAGAATTTTGTACAGCCCGGTGGGCCTCACGCCGGCCACGCAGTCCCTCTTGTAGGCGAAGTAGCCGGAGACGGGGTCTCTCACCCCCCTGGCCTCCGGCAGAAGCAACCTGGCGAGCGCCACCGCCCCCCTCGACACAAGGCGCCTCGCCAGCGGCCACCCCTCCACCCTACCGCCCCTCACGTACCGCGACGCCACGGCGAGGCAGCCCCCCTCTGCCACGGCCGCCAGAGCCGGGGCGAGCTCCGGCGGGTGCTGTAGGTCTGCGTCCATGACTACCACCACGTCGCCTCTCGCCGCCTTTGCGCCCTCCACCACGGCGGAGGAAAGGCCCCTCCTACCCCTCCTCACCAAAACCCTAACGGGGTACCGCTTTGCCAATTCCTCCGCCACCGCCGCGGTGCCGTCGGGAGACTCGTCGTCGACGACGACTACCTCGTAGCCGCGGCCCCCGAAGGCCTCGTCGAGCCGCCTCACGAGCTCCGGGAGGTTCTCAGCCTCGTTAAAAGTGGGGACGACGACTGAAATCACAGTCTAGATCCGTTTTAGTAAAATATCTTTAAAACCGTAAAAATTATAATTTGAATATATCATCGCTATGTGGAGTTGGCTAGCTTATTTGCAGATAGAGTCTCCTTTGTCTACGGGCCCAGCGGCTCGGGCAAGACTGTTTTAGTGTCAAGCCTGGCTCACCACTTCGCCAAAGAGGGTAGGAAGGTTGTGTGGATTTCTTTTAACGAGTCTAAAGACACCATTGTAGAGACTTGGAAGGCGTTTGGCTGGGCGTCCGACATAATATCAATTTTCGACTTCCCCTTCGTGCCGCAGTACAGGGACACTCTCTTCAACCAAGTCGTAGACTTGGCGTATAGAGAAAAGGCAGATGTCATGGTAATAGATGGAGTAGACGCAGTTGTCACGGACAGAGCCGCCGCAGACGCAGTTGCTAAGGTGGGGTTTAGCGTCATTGGCATAGAGAGTAACTTCAACCCGTTGGGAGACATCGCCGACACAATTCTGAGACTTAGCGCAAGGTACACGACATACGGCGTGATTAGGCGCGTAATTATACAAAAGGCGAGAGGCAGAGAAGTACAGACCCCGCTTTTGTACCTCGCCATACTCCCCACCGGGCCGGTGTTGCTATCTCCCCACAGCCCGCCTACCGAGCCTAAGACGGCGCAAGCGCCGGGGCTACTCGCCCAGCTTGTCCAAGAGGTGTACGCGGGGACTCAAATAGCGGTGTACGGCCCATATCAAGGACTCTCGGCGTATGTAATAGATACATACAACGCGGTGGCCTACGTACACAAACATAGGCAGGTACATTTTTTCAAAAAAGCCAAGACGAGGCTTGTGCCTATGCTAGAACACATGAGGCTAGAACACTACGCGCAAAAACAGCCTGGCAGGTATGTAATTACGCTAGACGCCGAACACATACCAAGACGTTTTAAAAGATTCCGAAGCCAGGACTACGTCTGGGTAGACGTCTACACGACGGCGCCGCCTCTGTCAGACTACGACTACGTCTTCTACGTAGACGGGAGAAGAGTAAGGGCCGAATACTCCTACACGCCCCTAGCCCAAGCGGAGATTCCTCTAACTTAGCCTCGGGAACCTTTTATATAGTTTACCCTCCCTACCAGATTACGGAGTGAACTTAAGTTCACCACGTCAAAACGCGGTGGACGAAAAAGGGCCCTTAAAAACACGGCTTACCTACCACTTATGGACGTCTACGTCTTTTCAAAGGCCGGCCCCGGCCTGTACTACCTTGCCACCTCCCCTCCCGTCTGTGGACAGGTAGAGGTCAAGCTCGCAGAACTTCCCACAAACGCAGAGCCCCCCTTCAAGGCCAAGTTAATAAAGGCCAGGGGGGCCACGGCAGTGGTGCAGATCCAAAACTTTGACCTAGAGGAGTACTTATTTCAAAACCTAGGCCACGTAATAGAGGGCGAGGTATCCGGGGGCCTACTTGAGGGAGTTGTATGCGACAGAAAGGTGAGAGCCAAAGTGGCTAGCCCGGTCGAGGGGCCTATCCTCGGCGTGGTGCTTGTGCAAAAGATTAGAAAAACAATACCCCCCGTCGTCTACACCCTCTACGCGTATAGACTACAGTTAGTGTAGCTCCTCTGGCTTGAACCAAAAAGATATTTCCCGCTCTGCCTCAGACTTGCTGTCCGACGCGTGGACGAGGTTGTACAAGACTCTGCCCTCCTCAGCGGCTAGGTCGGGGGAGTCCACCGAGTAGTCGCCTCGTATAGTGCCGGGGGGCGCCGTGTGAGGCGAGGTGGGGCCGACCATCTTCCTAACCACCTCAACCGCGCGGTTCCCCTCTAACACTATCAACACTATGGGCCCCGAGGTCATGTAGCGGATTAGACCTTCTTTTATTCTTCTGCCGGCCTCCACGGGGTCGTCTGAGCCGATCCTAGACCTGGGGTCTATTCCCAGTTCTCTATAAGCCTTCAAGAGCTTTTCCCCTGCAGATCTGTACCACTCCTCGGAAGAGGGGTAGAAGCGCTCAATCTGCTGGGGGGTGGCCTTCACCATTTTCATAGCCACAATTCTCAAACCAGCCCTCTCAAATCTAGAAATTATCTCCCCCACGAGACCTCTGGCCACGGCGTCGGGCTTTAAAATTACCAAAGTCCTCTCCACCGGCATGTTAATAAACTAGGTAGACTAAGAGAGGTAGCGCCAGGCCTAGGGCGATAGAGGCAAAGGCGGTGTAAGACGACGTAATGTTGTCTGCAACTGGCCCCGGGGCCTCTGTCACCATCCTTACGGCTCTTAGGTAATACGGAGTGGCCATGGCGCTGTTTACCACGACCCAGGAGACGAGGAAGGCGGCTGTCGGCTGTGGAAGGGGCAGGGATAGGATAAGTAGCACGAGGAACAGCTTGGGCCAGAACCCGAGGAGCGGAGGCAGGCCGAGGAGAGAGAAGATGTTCACGGCGTTGAAGACGCTTCTCCTAGGCGGCAGCAAGTCTGAGAACTTTGTGGTTAGGTATCCGAAGACGCCAGCTTTTGCAACCCCCGTGGCCAACGCCTCTAGCACCACGACGAGCGCGGCGAGGTCAGACGCCCTGGCAACTCCAAAGAGGTTCACCGGGCGGTCTCCCAGCCACCAGACCAGGGACACTGCGGCGAGGGCGTAAGACATGTGGGCCACGGAGGAGTAGGCCATGACTCTGCCGAGAGTTTTTGCAGTAAGGCCAGCCAAGTTGGCCACTAACATTGAGGCGAGCGCGAGGACTAAGGCCACAAGCCCGACGTCGTAAGCGGCTTTTACCTGTCTAAAAATTGTCAGCAGTACAAACAAGGCGGTGACTTTGCTAAACGCAGTCAGCGCCGCGGCGCCTCTGGGGGCGCCCAGCGCGTAGGCGTCGACCACCCACGAGTGGAAGGGCGCGATGCCTAGTTCAAACATAAACCCCAGGACGGCTAGGTACATCCCCTGGGGCCAGCCCAAAGCCGCCGCCACGTATCCGGTGACGATTAGCACCTTCCCCACGCCTGAGAACACTAGGTATTTGAACGCCCCCTCAATGTTTTCTCTAGTCTTCCCCATGGCGAGCAGTCCGTACACCGCGGCGGTTACCAAGGCCAAGGCGGCAAGGGAGTACACCACTGAGAGAGAGGCATAGTACGTATACGCCGCCAAGACGGCGGCAACTGCGGAAAACCCCAAGGCGACGCCAAACGGCCCCCACCGCCAGTCGAGGGCCAGCGCAAGAGCTGTGACGGCGATTAACACGCCGACGGGTAAGCCAGCTAGGGCTGAGAACACGAGCAAGGCGAGAGACGCCGCCGCCGTGAAGTACCTCCCGTCGGTCCTCCACGCAGCTGGGACTGCCACGGCGAGCGCCAGGGTTAAGTAGACTAACGCCTCTATCATAGCACCATTATCAACAACAGGGCTATCAAGATCCCCACCACGGAGTAGAAGATGTATAAACTCACGTTGCCGGTGATCAGCCGCCTAGACCACCTAGACAAGGTCTCAAAAACTCCCGGTATTGCGTAGTGGTAGAGCCCGTCAAACAGCCCTCTGTCTACCACTAGGTAGACTCCTTTAGAAAACCAAGTGTACAGCCAGGGCATTACGCCGTCGTAGACAATGGGCAGGTAGAACCTACGATATGCAAACTCCCACAGGGGGCGAAGCGTGTCGGACCTAACGCCGGGCATCGCCACATACAGCACATATCCAGTAAACAAGCCGGCCAGCATCGCCACGACAGCCTCCGTCACTGGGAACTTTACTGTAGCCGCCATGTAGACGCCGAGGCCAAGAGTGGCGACTGCCAGCGCCGTGTACGGCAGCCACATTAAAAACGGTGCCTCGTGGACCTCCTCCGGCTCTTTGCCGTGGATAAATGTGAGGCCTATAAGGCGGAGGCCGTATATGGGCGTTATGAAGAGTAGTAGGTAGAGTAGTGGGGCGAGCAACTCCGCCCCCAGCACGTGGGCCGCCTCAGCTACGTTTTCTAGGGCCAGGTCTTTGGTGACGTACCCGACGAACGGAGGCACGCCTACTAGGCTCAGCATAGACAAAGTCATCGCCGCCGCCGTGATTTTCATATGTCTGCCCAACTTGCCCACTTCTCCTATGAAACGAGTGCCGGCCTCGTGTATCACTGCGCCAAAGCCCATGAACAAAGACGCCTTAGACACTGCGTGCCCCACGATGTGTAAAAAGGCGAAGAATAGCAACGTGCTGAGGAGGGACTCTTCGTGGAGTCCCACAAGCCCTGCGGCGCCTGCGGCGGCCGCAATTATGCCTAAGTTCGCCGCCGTTGAGCCGGCGAGAACAAGCTTAAACTCCATTGACGTGAGGGCGATGATTGTGGCCGCCAGCGCAGTGGCAAGCCCCACGGCCATAACTATCAGGAAGTAGAGCTGAGACCCCTCAACAGCTATAAACAACGGAGTTGTGACAATCAACACGTATACCCCCGCCTTGACCATTGTGGCTGCGTGTATTAAAGCAGAGACAGAGGTGGGGCCGGTCATGGCTGTGAGAAGCCACTCGTGGAAGGGGAACTGGGCAGATTTAGTAAACGGGCCAAGCGCGAAGAACACCAACGGGACCACCCCCAGAGCCTTGAGGGCTTGTGCCTCTTTCAAAGCGCTGAGCGAGACTGTGCCGATTAAGACGTAGAAGAGGGCAACCGCCACTAGGAAGAAGGCGTCGCCGAAACGTACTGTCAAGATAGCCCTCAGCCCCGCCTTCGAGGGAGTCCACCAGTAGGGCACGCCTGCCACCCTCTCCTCCTTCCCCACCCACTTGTCGTACTCGTCGCGGTACCAGTGGCCGATCAAAGCCCACGAGGCCAGCCCCACGCCCTCCCAGCCCGCTAGCAGAAACCAGAGGTTGTCTGCGTAGACAATTATAAGCATCGACGTGGCGAAGAAGCCGAAGAAGAACCAATACCAGCCAGGCCTGTAGTCCCCCTCCATGTACTTCACGCTGTACAACGAGATAGCCGCCACAAGCCATGCCACGAGGACGCCCATGGGGAGGCTGAAGCCGTCAAGCCTCACATCGATTCTAGCGCCTATCGACTCAATCCAAGTCCAGCCGTATACTCCCTGCCCCGCCGTGAAGTACACATATGTGGCTAACAACGCCGATATGAAAGTGCTGAGAGTCACAGCCCACGCCTTGAGCTTCTCAGCCCTACTAAACAACGTCAACACAGAGGCGATAAGCGGCGCGAAAATTGTAAAGAGGACTACCTCCATAGCCCCAGTGTCTCTATAGATTTATATACGTTGTCGGCTAGCAAGGTGGAGAAGGGCGGGAGGAACAAAACCAATGAAATAGCCGCCACGGCAGTAATCGACACCAGCGCTATATCCACCGGCCCCTGGTCCTCTCTCTTATGAGGCCCGAAGAACACAACCCGTATAGTGTTAAAGGCGTAGACGCCGGTAACTAACAACATCAAGGCGTAGGGTATGTAGTATAGGTAAGACTGCTTGAAGTACTGGGCGTATCCCACTGTGAGGACTATTTCGGAAATCATGCCGACGCTGAGTATGCCCGCCAAGTTTAAGAACCCCACTATTGAGGCCCCCGCCAGCTCTGGGCGCCACCCGTATAAGCCGCCCATCTTCTCAACGTCGCGGGTGCCCAGGTACATTATGAAGTAGCCCGCGGTCATGAAGAGGACCGCCTTGCCGAGGCCGTGGCTTAGGTAAAACAACGCCGCGGCGGTGTATCCGTATTTGTTCAATAAGGCTACGCCGAGGAGCAGGTAGCCCATCTGCGACACCGTGGAGTAGGCGAAAAGCCTCTTCACGTCTCTTTGTACATAGGCCATCATCCCGCCGTAGATAGCTGTGGCAACTGCGTAGTAGACAAGCCACCTACCCCACTCGGGGTCTGGGAGCGCGTACATGCCCACCGCGGCTATTAAGTAGCCGCCTATGCCCACCAAGACGGGGCTTAACAACGCCGACAGCGGAGTGGGGGCCTCTGCGTGGACGTAGGGCAGCCACATGTGTACCCCAAGTGCCGCCATTTTTACCAGAGACCCCACTAATATTAACAAGAAGGCCAACGCGTCGGGGTGGGGGCTCCCGCCTGCAAGTATCGGCACGTTGTACACGCCTCTTAGGTACAGCAGTAAAAAGCCGGCGAGCACAAGCAAGGCGCCTACGTGGCTCCACACTAGGTACATAATCGTAATGCGGACCCTGTCGCCGTAGCCGTAGTACAACACTTGAAACAGCGATGCTATGAGCGCCACCTCTATTAATACATATACTGTTATTAGGTTCGACGCCGCGAAGGCGCCTGCAAGGCCCCCCACGAAGAAGCCGTACGTCAGGTAGAAAACCGCCGAGTCTCTGCCTAGTTCATGAGCACGATGTTCCATGTACGGAGGCGAGAAGAGGGCCACGAATATCCCCACCAACGCCACAGTGAACACAAAGACGGCATTGAAAGGAATTAGCCTAAAAGCCGCAAGATCAAAAGCAGATTGACCCGGCGAGCCCAAATCCCCGCCTCCAAAAACAACCGACGCCGAGAGGGCGAGGAGGGGGATAGGCGCCGCGGCGGAGATGTAGCCTGCGTAGTAGGCTGATCGCTTGGCAGCGGCGTAGGCAACTAACGAGAGGGCCATGGGGATTAAGATGGACAAGAGGATTATCATACCTCCCTCCCATCTCTAAGCGTTGCCACGTCTGTACTTCTAGTCAGCGAGTAGCTTCTATATATAAGCGCCGCCAGTATAGACGCCTCGGATACAGAAACGAGCACGAGGATCAACACTCCGTAAAAGGCTAAAACGGGGTCGACTGCGAAGACGGGCGCCAAGGCGGTGAAAGCGCCCACCGTGACTAGCTCCAGGGCGATTAAGACTCGTACAAGGTTACGAGTCGTGGCGATGCTGTAAAGCCCGAGGAGAATTAAGACGAAGCCCACGACAAAGGCCATCATGTCCTCCTCGCCACCTCAACTGAGACTAGGAGAGACGCCGCGACTACGCCTAGCAACAATCCGACTAGGTTAGAGACGTCTCTTGCCGTAGCCGCGACGGGGCTCGGCGCCTGGGAGGGCTGTCCCCACACCAACACGCCCAAGAGGGCGGCGAGGAGGACCAACAAGACGGCGGCGAGCTGGTACCTTCCGCCCCACCTCTGCACCCCGCCGTACATAGCCGCCGTGATGATCACCAGTAACATCACAGCGCCGATGTATATAACGAAGATTAAAAACGCCGCGGCGAACTGCGCGAGGTAAGCGTAGTACGCGCCAACCGCCCCCGCCGCCGCCGCCAAGCTAACCGCCGAGTAGACGTTGTCTTTTGAATACACGGTTAAAACCCCAAAGATGAGGATGGCTAAGAGGATGAGGAGATCTATCATGACATTTCAAAAAAACGCCCTTTTAAAATATTGTTACGACTGTAGTCTGACTTTTACAGGCACGCCGTTGATGTACTTTATAGCTACTTTGACGGGCTTAAACGGGTCCTGTACCTTAGGCGGCTCTCTCTCCATATCCGGCGTGTAGATCATTTCTCTGTAGTCGTACCAGGCCAGCTCTTTTATGTCCGTCGGATACAGAGCGTCGGTGGGGCACACGTCTATGCAGAAGTGGCACATAATGCAACGGCCGTAGTCGATGCCGGGGTACCGCTTGTTATTCGGCGCCAGGTACATCTTAATGGCGTTTGTGGGGCATATCCTCGCGCACAACATACAGGAGGTGCACTTCTCAGTCCACAGCCCAATCCACCCCCTCATCCTGCCGTATTCTAACTTCTCGTAGGGGTAGTAAATCGTAATCCGCTCCGGCTTTACGAAATTCCTAGCGGCGACTCTCAAGGCGTCTAAAGTGGCCTTTACTACCTCGCCTAGCTTCATCGTCATGGCGCCCCAAACAGCCTCAAAACAATTGACCAGGCAACTGCGCCTATGCTGAGAATAAGGAGCCCCCGCCAGCCCAACGCCAAGGCGTGGTCAAGACGTAGGACAGGCATAGCCGCCCTAAGAAACGCAAAGAAGAACATCAACACCAACGTCTTGAAAAACGCCCAGCCGGCCAGCACGAGGTGGCCGAATATGTCCGCCGGCCAAGCGCCTGCCTGGAAGCTTGGGATGTGCCAGCCCCCTAGGAACAGCAACGTTGCTAAAAACGAGTAGGAGAATGTGGCGTAGTAAGTCCCCCCGGCGAAGGACAAGACTAAGAAGATGCCCCCGTAGTCGCTGTACGGCCCCGTGGCCACGTCGCCTTCGTAATCCGCAATTTCAAACGGAAACCTCGCCGTGGCCATTGCCGCCGCTATGATAAATACGAGAAACGCCAGCGGGTTTAACAAGGCGCCCACGACGAGCTGTTGCTTCGCCACAATTTCTAACGGGTTCAACGTGCCGTACAGTATCGCCATGGCCAAGAAGGAAAATATAAGCGGAACCTCGTAGGCCGCCACCAACAGGGCCTCCCTAGCGGCGCCTATGTACGCAAACTTGTTATTCACCGCCCAGCCGATCACCACAATAGAAATAGAGACGAGGAGCAGGATGACGAGCGAGAAGACGAGCCCATAAGAGAGCAGGCCCACGTCTTTAATCAGCCTAAGCTCCGGGGTCAGCGGCAGTAGAAGCGAGGCCCCAAAAGCAAGTGTAACGAAGATGGGAGGACCCCACACAAACAACAGCTTGTGAGCCCCCCTCGGGACGATGGGCTCGCTTATGATGAACTTAAAGGCGTCTGCAAGAAGCTGTAGATAGCCCCCCAGCCAGGGGGAGACGTGGTATGGGCCAACCCGCATCTGCACCCTCGCCGCCGCCTTGCGCTCAAACCAAACCACTGTTAGCAAGATTACCCCAGAGGCGGCGAACATTAAGACAAAGAACCATAGGCGTGGCGAAAATAGAAGAGAGGACAGGTCCATAGGGAGTGACATATCTGCCATTTTTATACTTACCTGTCTTGTTCAGGCGGAAAGTAGCCGAATGAGCCGTATATTGCCGGGAGGTCCATTAGGCGTGACCCAATAAACGCCTTGATCATAGCCCTCAAGTTTTGCCACGACGGCGTCGAGATTCTGACTCTGTACGGCTTCTCAGTGCCGTCGCCGAAGACTTGGAAGTAGTACCGTCCTCTGCCTCCCTCCGTCACGCCGGTGCCCTCTCCCTGAGGCAGCATGGTTGTGAACATTGCTCCCAGCCTAATTAACTCGTTTGCTTTTTCTCTCTGCTTAGGCGGTATGCGGTGGAGGACCGCCTCGCCCACCAGCGGCCCGTCCCGCGGGGCTCTGTCGAGGGCTTGTCTAATGATCTTGGCGCTTTGCATAATTTCGCACATCCTCACCATAGTCCTCGCCAAGGCGTCGCCGCCGTCCTCTACGCATACCTCCCACTCAAATTCGTCGTATATGCCGTATTTATAACCCCTCCGGGCGTCCCAGTCTATCCCAGACCCCCTGGCGCCGGGCCCCGTGGCCATGAGGCGGGCGGCGTCCTCTTTGCTGAGGTACCCCACGTCTTTTAGGCGGTAGTACCCCACCGGGTTTTTAACTACGACTCTTATGAACTCGTCTATTTTCTTCTCTAGGTATTGTAAAAATCCTCTTGTCTGCTCGTAAAAGGCGTCGGGCGGCGCCGTCCTTACGCCGCCGGGCAACACCCAGGTGGGCGTCGTCCTAGAGCCTGAAACCATGGCCCACAGCTGTACTAACAACTCGCGGAGGCCGTAGGCCCACATGAAGCCGGTGGAGGAGCCTATCATTATGGCGTGTAGCCCCAGGTCGTATAGGTGTGTCGAGATGCGCGACAACTCGCCCATTATTACTCTTAGGTACTGCGCCCTGGGGGAGACGTCGATATTTGCAAGCCTCTCTATGGCCAAGGCGTAGGCCCACGTCACGTTTATCGCGTCTGGGAGCGACAGCCTTTCAAACAGGGGGATGTTCTGTATCCAATGCCGAGTCTCGCCCAGCTTCTCCATGGTGCGGTGGACGTACCCGGGGTCTGGGGTTACGTTCACCACGATGTCGCCGTCAACCTCAACAATTAACCGAGTGTGACCTGAAGAGGGGTGCTGAGGGCCCCAGAAAAGGTCGAGGATTCGGCGGCCGCCCTCAAGCTTCTCCTCCCGCAAAACAAGGCCGTACTCCTCCGTCCTGATCATATCAGTATGAATATAACGTCTATATATATATGACACCCCTCCTTTTCGCAGTACTAGCCTATGAAGTCTTTCACATTGTAAAAGAGGCGTTTATGAGGCGGCCTCCAAGGGCCGTGTGCCGCGCCGTGGTGGCGGTGCCTACTGTGAGGCCTTGGCAGATTGAACGCTTTAAAGGCTGGGTAGATTACGTTGTTGTTGACACTGACAAAGATGCGGATCTTGTAAGGGGCTTGGGCTTCGGCGTGTTGGTGAATAAATATGGAGGCAAGTCGGGGGCGCTTGCCACTGTGTTGGAGGAGGTGGAGGCGGACGTCTACGTGTTTGTTGACGACGACGCGGTTCCGGGGCCGTGGATTGGGGACCTTAAGTCCGCCGGCTGTCTTGGCTTCGCCACTGCGTACCGCTGGGTCCTCGACCGTTTTCAAAACGCCTTTTCTCTGGGGGGCTTCGACTGGATGGTGTGGCGTAGGACTAGGTTCCTCTACGGAGGGGCCATGGCCGTCCCTGCCTACGCCAAGAGGGGGGCCGTCGAGGCGTTGAAAAGGTGCCCCGTCGACGACATGGCCTTGACCGCGGTGGCTGAGGAAATCCGCGTACTGCCGGCGCTTGTCCCCATGAGGGGCGCGGAGGACGCGTGGGAGTTCTTTTTGAGGCAGGCGACGGCCGCGAAGCTGGGCAACGCGGCGCTTTGGGCGCTGGAGCTTGCTTTCTACCTCCTGTGGACGGCCGCGGCGTTGTTGTTCCCCCCGCTGTTTTTAATCCAGGCGGCGAGGACTGCCTTGAGGTCGAGGCGTGCGCTTGGGCGGGTCGACTGGCTACAGGTGTTGATGTCCCCGGCGGAGCGGCCTCTCCAGGCCTTCGTTTTCGCCTGGTCGTTGTTTAGAAGGTGCTTCAAGTGGCACGGCCGGGAGGTGTGCGAGGCGTGTGTTTTAAAAAGTTGATTCAAAAACTCTGCCATGTTGCAACAACGTGCGGGGAAGCCAAAGGCGGAGGATGCCGTGGCGAAGCTTTTGGCCTTTCTTGGCGAGGACCTCACGCGGCCCGGCGTGGCCAACACGCCTAAGAGGTTTGTAAAGGCCATGGAGGAGTTGACGAGGGGGCTGAGGGAGCCTCCTCCCGAGGTGGTCTTCTTCCCGCTTGAGTACGACGCCGAGCTGGGCCCGGTTGTGATTGAGAACATCGCGGCGGTGTCTATCTGCGAACACCACTTACTTCCGATTATCCTCCGCGTGTCTGTGGCATACGTACCGGGGGACGGCGTCCCCGGCTTGAGCAAGGTGATTAGGCTTGTCAAGTGGGCCGCCGCTAGGCCGATAATGCAGGAGCGGTTTACGGAGTGGCTGGCGGACCTCCTCATGGAGAAGCTGAGGGCAAAGGCCGTGAAGGTCAAGGTGTGCGGCGTACATATGTGCTCTTTCATCAGGGGGGTCAAAGACGAGCACCACAACATGGTCACCGAGGCGAAGAGGGGGGAGGTCGACGTCCAACTGTCTTGTAGAAAGCCTCTTCAATGTAGATGAGACTGTTACCTAGTCGCTACCTCTTCTCAGCTCCTCCAGATCGGCCTTGTATAGGTAGAAGTACCAAGCCCCTTTGGACCACTTGGGCTCTTTCTTCGCGCAACGGCCCTCGGCGACGCACTTCGCCAAAAGCTCGTTGTGGGCCTCGGCGTGTGCCCTAGCGACGTTCTCATCGGAGTGTTGCAACATGACTGTCCCCTTCTCGTTCACCTTCCCTCCCATTGCTGTCCACTCTTTTCCTACTCTCAACACCGAGTATACGTACTCTCCGTCTTCCGCCTCTATGCGGATTATGTAGTGTCCCCTCTTGGGCCTTGCCGTAATTATAGAGACGCCGCTTGGAAGCTTCAGTTGCTTCAACACCTCCTTCGACTGTTCTTTTCTGTTCAGCGCCTCCTCTAACGCCGCCGCGAGGAGGCCCCACATTCCGTCTCGTCTGAGGAGGACGCCCCTCGGGTCTAGCTCTGCCGCGACGCCTATCTCCCTCAGCGCGGGGTACAGCAGTTGGTCTGGCAACAGGACGTGCTCAGTTCCTCGTAACAGCCTAAACTCGACTCTATGCTCCACATCGCCTAGCTTCACGACGATGAAGTTGTCCTCGACCTGCACCTCGGGCCTCTCCACAGACAGCGACGCCAGCCACCTCTCGTCGAAGACAGTAAGGACGGGACGGTAGGCTATTAAGCGGTAGGCGCCTTTGTGCTCGCCTATCTCTCCCAGCTCCACTCCCACCGCCCTCTTGACGGCTTCTCTCAGCGCCTCCAGGACGGCGCGGTCGGAGTGTTGAAGCATCACGCTCGGCGCCTTCTCCCCATACCAGCCGCCAGTGGTCCGCCACACTCCCCCCACCTTTACCGCGAATTGGTAGTACACGCGCACCTTATCCCCCTGTCTTACCACTCGCTTATAGACGTGGAGGTCTCTAAACTCGTCGCCTTCAAGCGGATATACCAGTTGCCATCCCTCCGGCGTGAAGCCGCTTGCAATGACTAAGCCCCAGTACGACTCGTCGTTAAGCCTAATCTCTCTGCCCCTCACCTCTGCGTATACTCCGGCGGCCCTCAAGCGTTGGTAGAATTTCTCAGCATCATCGCTGGAGCCAAACCGCAAGACGGCCTTCAGCGGCTCGTCGGGCTTTTTCGACTCAGCAAACACCACCCTAACTCCGTCTACTTCAAACACCAAGCCGCCGAGGTGCTTGACGGCGGCCGGCTCGGCTGACACAGGCTCCGGCTGGTAGCCGATGCGTCTCAACAGCTCGTCGCGGAAGCCGCCGTAGAAGACAAGCTCCTTTATTTCACCGCCCTCCCACTTAGGCGTCACTGGCAGACCCTCCCTCTCGAACATCTGGTAGAGCTCGGCCAGGTGCTCTTTGTAGATGCCCTCGTACTCGTTGGCGTAAAGACTGCCGCGGAATCGCTTTCTTTTCTCGTCGTACTTAATCTCCACGTCGACAAAGGGCTGGTGGGGCCTCGTATCGAGCCATCTGTAGAACCAAACGCGGAACTTCACGTCTCCGTTTTCCCTCACCTCTAATAGCTCAATGCGCACAAGCGCCTTCATCCACTTCTTGACGCCGGGAGACCATTCGCCGAGGTCGAGAGAGCGCTCTAGGCGCCTAAGCGCTGTGTATATTACGGCCTTGCCCAAAACGGCGCGTACGTAGTAGTCATCTCCGCTCTTCTTTACGCCAAGCGCCTCCCTCGCCTTGTCGCAGTACGGGCCGGAGCAGAACACCAAGTACTGGTACCAATTCGTCCACACTTTCACCTCCTGCCACCTCACGCCTTTTGGCGTCTCCACCGGTACCATTAACGTGGCTGAGGCGTCCTCTTCACTCAACTCGGCTGAGAGGACGTACGACCTGTCCACCAGCTCCATGGCCGGCCTGTACCTCTCCCACGCCTCCTCTACCGCCAGCTTAAACTCTTGGTCGATGTACTTCATCCTTAGGTCAAACGCCGTCGTCGGTAAAATCTTTTCTCTCACGTAGAACGGTGTACGGCCCCCCTTTTGGCCCCCGACGGGGCTATACGCACGGGCCGCGGTTAAGAACGGTCTGCGTTATCTGTACGCACAGCTCTACGCCGGCTGGCGTAGGCGGAAGACGGTGTACCTGGGGAGAGATGTGGAAGAGGTTGCCGGCAGGCTAGTGGCCGCCACCGCCGAGCTGGGACGCACGGCGCAATGGTCGACGGCGGAGAAGACGGCGAAAAAGCTGTTAAAAGAATTCGCAATGGTAAAGGCGATATATAACGCCTTGAGGCAGAGGGCGAGGGAAAGGGGGCAATACGCCACCTTCTACGCGTGGGCTAAAGACGTAATCGAGTCTGCGATTGACTTAGACGCAGTGGACGAAGAGGGTGAGGCCGACAACGACATAGTGGCGTTTAGACTTGAATCGCTATACGCCATTGTAGGGGAGATGGCGGCGTACGTAGAGGAGCTGAGGAGAGACGTATAGACGTTTTAGAACGATCTGGCTCAAGACTGAGGACTTAACGTTGTCAATTTTACCTCAACGAATGTGCTAACAGCCACAGTCCACGCCTGTCACAGGTGCCTAGATCCTGGCACGATAGGAGGGTGTGTGAAACGCGTGTTTTTAAATAAAACCTTAAATTCAATGTAGATGAGGCTCTTGGTCACAGGCGCAAGCGGCGGCATCGGCTCGGCTTTGGTAAGGCTTGCGCGTTCTCGCGGGGACTACGTAATAGCCGTCTCCAGGGGGCAGGCGGAGGGGGACCTCCACGTTAGGTGCGACGTCTTAGACCTGGAGTGTCTCCGCGAGGCGGCCAGAGGCGTCGGCGCGCTGGACGGCGTAGCGTTGCTACACGGCCACGGCGACCCAGCGCTGTGGAAGCTTGGCGTCGAGGAGCTGGAGCCGTGGCACTTCATAGAGGTGTTTAAGGTAGACGTAGTGGGCAGTTTCAACGTGGTGAAGGCTTTTCGTAGAAACCTGAAGGAGGGGGCCTCCGTGGTGTTTGTCTCGTCGACCCCCGGCCTATACGGCGACGTCTACGGCGTTCCGTACGCCGCCGCGAAGGGGGCAGTGGTGGCCTTGGCTAAAAGCCTGGCGAGGTTGCTGGCGCCTGTGAGAGTAAACGTCGTTGCGTTCGGCCCAATCGAGACGAGGTGGGTGCAGTGGGTGAGCGGAGAGGAGGCGGCCCAGTTTAGAGAACGCACGGTCTTAAAACGGTTTGGAACCCCCGACGAGGCCGCCGAGGCGGTCTACTGGCTGTTATCTCCCTCCTCTTCCTACGTCACTGGGCAGGTGCTTGTGGTGGACGGCGGCGAGACGCTTCCATAGTAAGAAGGCTATTACTACAACTGCTGGGACAATTAGCAGGTAGGCGGGGGTCGCTCCGCTTTCTCGCGGGGCGGGGGGAGGCGCCGCTAAGAGCTGCGCCACTGGT
>JAVZUI010000009.1:0-54600 GCA_038879095.1 Pyrobaculum sp.
AATGGGTATGTTTGTCCCTGTGGAAACATTTAAGGCATGGGCAATGTTGATAATAGGCGGCGTGGGGAACAACGTAGGCGCCCTCGTGGGTGTCGCCGTATATTTCATTCTTGACAAGGTTCTTAGTATGTATAAAGAGGGTATTAGACAAGTAGTAAATGTCGATCCAGTGTTCTTCCAGTATATAATATTTGGCATAATAATAATACTGGTGCTTATGTATAGACCTCAGGGCATTATAGGCGAGAAGCCAGCCAAGACCTTGAAGAGGTGGATTCTGGAAAAGTTGCAGAGAGGGGCGTAAAGATTTATAAAACCGGTTCTTTGTGGCACCCATGGCAGTGACGATAGATCCGAAGACCTTCTACGCGAACCCGCTGCCCGGTAAGCCATTTTACGTGAGGTTTGAGGTGCCGGCCGACGTGGCTGAGAAGGCGCTTGAAATACTCTCCGTCGCCAGACAGACCGGCAAGATTAAGAAGGGGACAAACGAGACGACAAAGGCCGTGGAGAGGGGGCTCGCAAAACTTGTGTTGATCGCAGAAGACGTAGACCCGCCTGAGGTCGTGGCGCATCTGCCTTTGTTATGCGAAGAGAAGAAGGTGCCGTACGTCTACGTCCCGTCTAAGGAGAGGCTGGGCAAGGCCGCTGGCATAAACGTCTCAGCAGCCGCCGCCGTGGTGATCGAGGCGGGGCAAGCAGCGGGCGAGCTAGAAAGTCTAGTAAGTAAGGTGAACGAAATAAGGGCAAAACACGGGCTTAACGCAATACCGCTACCAGCCGCCGCTAGGAGGTAGCGGTCTTTTTCTTCTGGCGTTTTCTAACCCAGGCTAGTTTTCTGGGGTTTCTCCCCAGCTTTGTGGCGCTTACAAAACACTTCTTGCTACAATACCTCTGCACAGTGCCGTCTGCCCTTACGTACATTAAGCCGTAGCCTGGGTATATGTCGGCCCCGCAGAAGGAGCACTTGTAGACCTTCATCTTGCCGTAATCCTCCTCGCCTCTCTTTCGGTTTCTCTCAGCATTACTATGTCTCCCAGCCTCACGGGCCCCTTCACGTTCCTAGTGAGTACCCGTCCCTTGTCTCTGCCCTCTAACACTTTTATCTTCACTTGCGTGACCTCGCCGGCGATGCCCGTCCTCCCTAGTATTTGCACCACTAGCCCAGCCACGGCGTCTTCGTAAGGCGAGTACTTAACCTCCTCTGCCATGGGTCGCACATAGCGCCACTATTTAAAGTTTTTACCTCATTAAAGTTTAAATAGAAGTAAGTGATAAGCCGCCATGTCGACGAAATACGTCGAAGCGGGGGAGTTAAAAGAGGGCTCGTATGTGGTAATTGACGGAGAGCCCTGCCGAGTGGTTGAGATTGAGAAGTCTAAGACTGGGAAACACGGCTCTGCAAAGGCTAGGATCGTCGCCGTCGGCGTATTCGACGGCGGCAAGCGCACGTTGAGCCTGCCCGTCGACGCCCAGGTGGAGGTGCCCATCATCGAGAAGTTCACAGCCCAGGTCCTTTCTATTTCTGGGGACGTGATCCAGTTGATGGACATGAGAGATTACAAAACTGTGGAGGTCCCCATGAAGTACGTCGAAGAAGACGCCAAGGGGCGCCTAGCGCCGGGGGCCGAGGTGGAGGTGTGGCAGATCTTAGACCGTTACAAAATAATCAGGGTTAAGTAGGAGACGCGGGGGGAGGTAGGGTGAAGAGGTAGTAGGGCTCCTCGCCTGCTAGTTCTCGTAGAATTCTGTCGATTATGAGCTCTACTAGGTCTATGCCGACTCTCTGCTTCACGTCTTCGTAAGACGTGAAGGGCTTTTTTCTACGTTCTTCTAATATCTCCTGGACTTTCTTCTTGCCGATTCCTCTTAACAGCTCTAGGCTGTGTAGCTTGAGCGTCACAGGGCCTGCGTCGTTAAACCACTTGATGAACCTGCTCTCTTGTTCTTGCACCAGCTTTTTAACGACGGCGTGTAGGTTCTCCCTGCCCTGGGGCTGGAGGTCTTTGTAGCCGATGCGGCGGACGATTTTGTCTACCTTGTCCCGCGTCCCGGCGCCGACGTATACCCTCTCTCCGATCTCCACCGCCGCCCCCCTTTTTAAAGTGACTTCTAGGAGGGTGAAGTGGTCTTCGCCGACTAAGTGGGCGTAGGTTACGTCGTGGGGGAAGTCGCGGCGCATCTTCGCGGGTAGTCTGTACACCGCCACCTCGGGGGGCAGTATGTCTATTACGTATCCGTACTCCTCTCTCCTCCCCTTCATTGCCCTGTGAGTAGTTTTAATATTTCTTTCAACTCGCCCTCGGAGTACTCCCTCCGTTCTAAGTAGGAGAGGATTGTCCGTAGCTCTTCCAGCGACTCTATGGAGAGGTTTGCCAGCTGTATGGCTGTTATGCGTGTGAAGCCGAACTTCTCCACCAGCTGCCTTACCAAGGCCTCTGACCTCGCGGCGTCTCTCTTAGTGACTTTTTCTAAGTAGTCCAGTGTCTTCCTCTGCTCTTCCGACAGCTGCGTCGTCGACGCCAGCTCTCTTAAAATCTCCAACGCCCTGGCGTTTGTCACCTCTTCCGACTTTTTAATTCTCTTAACGCTCACCACCGGAAGTCTACTACATATTTATAACTTTGAACTGCGTGCATGTACTACACATAAGAAGTTAATTAGGTGAGCCATGCTACGGCCATGGCAGTGGGCGTGGTTTTGAAGTCCGGCGACGAGTCTTCTCTATATGTAGCCGCCACTTACATAGCCACAGAGCTTGCAAGAGGCAGAGAGGTGGCCGTCTTCGTCTCGGGGGAGGCCCTGCTTGCGTTTGCAGGGCGCGGGGGGAGGGGGCAGTACGGCGAGAGGATGAAGGCCCTGCGCGTCCACTGGCTGGACTTGTTAAAAGAGGCAAAGGCCCTGGGCTTGAGGGTTTACCTCTGCGAAACTGCGCTTAGGATATACGGCGTTGACCCAGCCGAGGTGGATAAGGATTTAGTAGATGGCGTCGACTCGATGTACAGCTTCTTAGAGCAAGTGGAGGGGACCCCGGTGGTTTTTTAGTGTAGAAAATGCATTTCTCAACTCTTTTTTATAGACATGTCTCTAGGTATGGCCATGAGTGTAGTGCTAGACGCCGAGCGCGGCCGCTACGTCTTAGACCTGAGGGGGTACGTCTGCCCATACCCCCAGCTGGCCACGCTGAGGGCTCTGAGGTCTTTAAAGCCGGGCGACGTGTTGGAGGTTTTGACAGACAACCCGCCCAGTTGCGAAAACGTCCCCTCTGTGGCCAAGAGGGAGGGCTACCAAGTCCTCGGCGTCGAGGAGGTGGGGCCAGGTGTGTGGAAAATTGTGATTAAGAGATGATGGAGAAGTTCAAGGAGAGGGTTAAGCTGTACCGAGAGGCCGGCATTGCGCTGGAGTCTCTCTCCCTGGGCTGCTCTGTAAAAGTGGACTTATACAACGTGTTGTACCCCGCCCTCCAGTTGTTAAAAGACGAGGTGAATAAGTTAAACCTCGTCATCGCCCCTAGAGAAGACGCCGCAATTGTCGCGGGCAGATACGCCAGCATACACAGAGTATTTCTAGACGTGGAGTCCCCCCGGCTGGACCCCATGTTTGTAGAAAAGCTGGCCCCCGACTTGGCCATCGTGTTGGTGCAGGTCTACATGGGCAAGGCGGGCTCGCCAGACGCCTTCGCTAAATACGTGGCGGAGCTGTATAGGGCCTTGGGCTCTTCTAGGCATAGGGTGTGGCTGGGGAAGGGCCACAGCATTGTCAGCACTAAAAAAGGCGCCGAGTTTTACATGGTGGACTTCTTAAAGGTAGAGAAGGGCGAGGGCTTCGTCTTGGCTAACAACGACACGATACAGGTGATAGACCCGTCTGAGGACTTCGACTCGCCTCTTCAAGTCGCGGTGGCTGTGAACAACGCCCTCAACGACTTGTTTATAAAAGGGGCGTACAAAGAGATACACATCGCCCCGGTGTACGACGCCCCGGAGCCCTTCTACAAAGCGGTTAAGAGCAGGGTGGAGGAGTACGCCTCATCCCTCGGAAAGCTTGTGGAAACGCCGCAGCCCCAGAGGGGCTACCTACTGCTGGGGGCTACGGCCCACGCGTACCTAGACAAAGAGCCTCCCACATTTTACAAAAAGATAGACAAAGACTTCGTAGTGGTGGTGACCAGGCCCTTCGGCGAGTTGGCCTTCTTCACCACATACGTGGCGATTAACACAGACGAGTATTTGTTCAAAAAATTTGAGAAAGAGGTGATGCCGGTGGAGCAGTTTGAAAAAGAAAAGAGGAAAGTTTTGGAGATCATGGCCACGCCGAATTTAGAGGTAGCCAAGGCGATATACCAGTTCCTGCCGGAGCTGGGGAGGCCGTTTGACCCAGAGGCCCACGTGGCGGCTACCATAGACGTCTCGGGCCCGGGGGTGTTTGTGTTTAAAGAAGTGGCCGAGAGGGCCGGCGTAGACGTGAGGCTGTACGACGTCCCCCTCCTATCGCCTGAGGTTTCTAAATTCGCCGCGCTTAACTACATAATGCCCGACGCCACCGCGGGCACCAACGGGGCGGTGGCGATATTCGCCCACAAGAAGGTGGCAGAGGCTTTGATAGATGCCTTGGCGAAGGCCCCCCACGCCCGCCCCATGGTAATAGGCGAGGTCCTGGGCCGGGGCGAGGGCAGGCTAATAGTCCCCGAGGAGGCCCTCGTCTACATCTCTAGCAAAAAGCTGAGGGAGAAGCTGGGCGCCTCTAACATACTCGCAGGCCTATCCCCAACGCTCGGCAAGTCTGTGAGGGCGCTGTTCGTGGTAGAGGGCGAGGTGCAGGGCGTAGGCTTTAGGCCGACTGCGAGGGCTAGGGCAAAGGCCCTGGGGCTGGTGGGCCATGCGAAAAACCTCCCCGACGGCCGCGTGGAGGTGTTGGCCGAGGGCGCCGAGGAGAAGGTGCAGAAGTTCAGAGAAGAGCTATGCGCCGGTTTTAAGAACTGTAAAGTGTCTGTGGTCTACGTCGAGGAGGGGCCGCCGAGGGCCCAAGACTTCGAAATCCTATAGCTATTTTTAGCCAAGCGGTGATATGTGGACTGCCCGCGCCTCAACTTGGCGAGGCTGGGAAAACGGGGGCTCTACATCTTGGGCGAGGTGGCCTACTGGGCCTACGGAGAGGGGGCCTCCGCGGTGCCCCTCATAGTGGCGAAGATTTCCAAAGAACATGAGGTAGACCCCCGGGAGGTGGCAGAGGACATAGAGACTTTAGACCTCCTTGGCGACAACTACCGGGCTAAGTGGGCGCGGCACTGCGCTGAAGTAATGAGGTTGTTCCCGGAAGAGAGGGACTTCTACGTATTGGGCGCAATTGTGGTACTGCTCGACACCTGGCCGGGTCTAAACGACGTGCTTAGGTTCTGCCTCCCCAGTTTCTACAAGATGGCAGTGTTTTATCTATTTAAAAAATGGTTGATATGTGCCCCTCCCGCTATTTCAATGAAAAATTTATTAGTGGGTTAAAACTACAACCAAATGAGTCAGATTAAAGTAAGTCCAGGGCTTGTGGTCGGCGTTGCTTCGGGCACGTTGCTGGAGTGGTACGACGCGTTTCTTTTTGCAGTTGCGGCCACATACGTCGGCTCTGCATTTTTCCCATCGAAAGACCCTTTGGTTCAGCTCGCTAGTGTCTTTCTCACATTTGCCCTAGGCTTCTTCGCCCGCCCAGTAGGCGCTCTGTTTTTTGGATACGTGGGCGACCGCTACGGCAGAAAGGCGGCCATGTTTTGGACGTTGATCTTGGCTGGGCTCGCCACTGCGCTAATAGGACTCGTGCCGCCCTACTCCGCGTGGGGCTTCGCCTCGGTGGCCTTGGTGGTAATGCTCAGACTTCTGCAGGGGTTCGCACTAGGCGGCGAGTGGGGCACCGCCGTCAATTATATCTATGAAAACGTGAGACGTAAGCGTCTTTTCATGACGTTTGTTCAAAGCGGCGTCCCGTTGGGGCTGTTGTTAGCCTCGGGAGTCATGCTACTCCTAGTTGTGATGATGGGAAACGACGCCGTGGCGGCGTGGGGCTGGAGAGTGGCCTTTCTACTATCCCTAGTGCTTGTGGTGATTGGGATATATTTCCGTATAAAGTTCGGAGAGACGTTTGAATATATTGAGGCGAGGCGCGGCGTCGAAAAAACAGGAAACCCCATAGTCGAGGTCGCCGAATATTGGGCGCCGTTGATAGTCGGTATTTTTCTGGCAGGCGCCGCGGGGGCTGTTTTCTACTACGGCAACACCTTTTTGCCAAACGTAGCCAGCGCCGCTAAGCTTATAGACGCAACGACGAGGAACTTAATAATTATAATTTTTGCGTTTTTTGACTTAATGGCCATAATTCTAAGCGGATTTCTAGCAGAAAAGTTAGGTAACATAATTCCAATAACACTTGGATTTATACTATTCATAGCTGGGGCTCTGCTGATAGAGCAGGGGCTTTCAAGTGTTTTAATGCTGGCAGCACTAGCCGCCTTAACGGGATTTGCACATGGAGTCGTGTACACCCCCGAGGCCGCCTTCTTAGCAGAGATCTTTCCCACGCTTGTAAGAAACACGGGGGTCTCCCTCTCATACCAGCTAGGCAACACCTTATTTGCTGGAACCGCGCCGTACGTCATGACGGTGATAATGCAGTACGGCAGGCTGGTGGCGGGGGTTTACCTCGCCGCCCTAGCCTTAGTAGGCCTGGCAAGCGTGTTGGCATACGCCCGTAGGAGATGATAGTTGCAGTAGATGTAGGCGGCACTTTCACAGACTTCGTGGCCGTAGACGAAGATGGGCGTGTAGTGGCGTTGAAAATTTTGTCAACCCCCCGGGCGCCGGAGAAGGCGGTGGCGGAGGGGCTGGAGAAGTTGCCGAGGGTCTCGGAGGTCTTACACGCCTCCACCATTGGCACAAACGCCCTCTTGGGACAGGTGGGTCTTGAACTGCCGAAAGTGGCCTTCTTCACCACGAGGGGGTTTAGAGACGTGGTGGAGATCGGCAGGCAGAACAGGCCGAGGCTGTACGACCTCTACTTCAAAAAGCCTAGGCAGATAGTGCCGAGAGAGCTGAGGTTTGAAGTAGACGAGAGGACCCTGGCCGACGGGACTGTGGAGAAGGCTGCGGACCCCGAGGAGGTCGCCGCGCTCGCCGAGAGGGCCAAGGCCGCCGGCGCCGTCAGCGTGGCCGTCGGCTTTTTACACTCATACGCCAACCCGGCCAACGAGAGGGCGGCGGCCGAGGTGCTGAGGAGGTATTTTGAACACGTCACGGCGTCTCACGAGGTGGCGTGGGAGCCCAGGGAGTACGAGCGTTTTTCCACGGCGGTTGTAAACGCCGCGTTGATGCCGTTGGTGGGCAGATACTTGGCGAAGCTGGGCGAGTACGTCGCGTCGCGGGGCGGGAGGATGTACGTCATGGCGAGCTCAGGCGGGTTAATAACAGTGGAGGAGGCGGCGAGGAGGCCGGTTCAGCTCATTGAGTCGGGGCCGGCTGGAGGCGTGGTGGCGGCGGCTGAGCTGGCGAGGCTCATAGGAGAGAGGAGGATCATCTCCTTCGACATGGGAGGCACGACGGCGAAGGCGGGCACCGTAGTGGACTTCGAACCCGCAGTTACCACCGAGTACGAGGTAGGCGGAGAGAGCCACAGAGGCCGGCTGGTAAAGGGCTCCGGCTACCCAGTTAGATTCCCCTTCGTGGACCTGGCCGAGGTCTCCGCCGGCGGGGGGACGATAATTTGGAAAGACCCCGGAGGCGCGTTGCGCGTGGGGCCCCTCAGCGCAGGCGCCGAGCCAGGCCCTGTGTGCTACGGCAGAGGGGGGAAGGAGCCCACAGTCACCGACGCCAACCTAGTCCTCGGCAGGATACCAGAGACGCTGGCCGGAGGAGCCATGAGGCTAGACGCCGAAGCCGCCGCCCGCGCCTTGTCTAAGTTGGGAGACCCGGTGGAGGTGGCGTCGTCGGCGTTGCAGCTAGTCAACCTAGAAATGGCCAGGGCCATACGCCTAGTCACCGTAGAGAGGGGGATGGACCCCGCCTCCTTCGCCCTCATGGCCTTCGGAGGCGCCGGGCCTCAACACGCCGCTGAGGTGGCAGAGGAGCTGGGGATTGGGAGAGTCTTAATCCCGCCCATGCCCGGCGTCTTTACGTCGCTGGGAATGTTGATGGCCGACTTCAAGTTTGAGGCGCGCATGGCCTACCCCAAGGACCTAGAGGAGGGGTTTGTGGAGTTGGAGAAGGCCTTGGCCCGCTACAAGCCAGACTACTACCTGAGGTACGCAGACGTTAGGTACGTGGGACAGGGCTGGGAGCTCACCGTCCCCCTGGGGGCCGACGTCTCCCCCGAGGCGGTGAGGAGGGCCTTTGAGGAGCGGCACTTGGCCACGTACGGCTTTAAACTAGACCGAGAGGTGGAGGTGGTCACCATAAGAGTCTTCGCCGTCGTGAAGAGGAAAAAGCCCGCTCTCAAAGACCCGCCGCCCGAGGGAAGCCCGTCGCCGGGGGAGAAGGAGGTGTTTTTCAACGGTTGGACAAAGGCCGCGGTTTACCGCCGCGGCGAGCTCCCCCTGGGGTTTAAGATAAGAGGACCCGCGTTGGTGGTGGAGGACTTCTCCACCGTGGTGGTGCCGCCTAGGTGGGAGGCCGTCGTGGGCAAGTACGGCGTGATTGAGATGAGGCTATGAGGTGGGAAATCGTGTTCAGAGCCACTGAGTACGTGGCTGAGGAGGCTGGGATAGCTCTTAGAAACTCCGCCTTTTCGCCGAATATTAGAGAGCGCATGGACCACAGCGTGGCCGTCCTAGACGCCGAGGGGAAGATAGTGGCACAGGCGGAGCACATACCGGTGCACCTAGGCTCTTTCCACGTCGGCGTGAGGAACCTCCTTGAGTACCTGGCGAAAGAAGGCGTCGAGCTGGAGGAGGGAGACGCCGTTTTGACAAACGACCCCTACATATCGGGGACTCATCTCAACGACGTCTTGGTGTTGTACCCAGTGTACTGGAGGGGGAGGCTCGTGGCTTACATCGCGTCTAAGGCCCACTACGTAGACGTGGGAGGCCCCCTGCCGGCCTCGCTTAACCCCAGGGCGAAGACCATATACGAAGAGGGCGTGGTGGTGCCCCCCGTCAAGATTTTGAAAAGAGGCCGCCTGGACAGAGAGCTCCTAGGCGTAATCCTTGAAAACTTCAAGACCCCGCACTACGCCAGGGGGGACTTGGAGGCCCAGCTAGCCGCCTCTCGGGTAGGCGCCGCGAGGGTGAGAGAGCTCTTTGAGAAATTCGGCGACGTCCAGCGGCTGTGGCAGGAGGCTGTGGAGTACGGGAGGAGGCTTGCCCTCACTGAGATTGAGAAGTGGCCCGCCGGCAGGTACGAGGCGGTGGACTACCTAGACTGGGGCGACGCCATGTTGCCGATAAGAGTCGCGCTGGAGGTCGCGCACAGCGGCGTCGTGGCGGATTTCGAAGGGACGGCGAGGCAGGTGGAGGCCCCCATCAACGCCGTGCTGGGAGTCACCTTCGCCGCAGTCTCCTTCGCCGTGAGGTCGGCCATAGGCGTAGACCTGCCCACAAACCACGGCTTCTACAGCGTAGTGGAGGTAAAAGCACCAGCCGGCAGTTTGGTAAACCCCGTCAAGCCCGCGGCGGTGGGGGCGGGCAACCTAGAGACTAGCCAGAGGGTCGCAGACGTCGTCTTCCTAGCCCTCTCCAAGGCCCTCCCCGGGAGGATACCAGCCGCCGGGTCGGGCACTATGATGAACGTAATGATGGGAGGCGTCTGGAGGGGCCGCTACTGGTCCTACTACGAGACCATAGGCGGGGGCACCGGCGGGAGGCCGGACGGGCCTGGCGTATCGGGCGTCCACGTAAACATGACAAACACGCTAAACACGCCTATAGAAATCGCCGAGAAGGAGTTCCCCCTGAAGTTCACAGCATACAGGATAAGAGAGGGGAGCGGCGGCGCGGGCAGACACCCCGGCGGAGACGGCATAGTAAGAGCCTTTAAAGTAAGGGCCCCCACCACGCTGTCAATAATAGCGTCGAGGTTTAGGGCGGGGCCCTGGGGACTAGAAGGCGGAAGCCCCGGCAAGCCTGCCAAAGTGACTATCTATAGGAAGGGCGGGGAGGTCGAGCTTGTCGAAAACGCCACAGTGGCTCTAGAAGAGGGAGACGAAGTGGTCGTAGAGACGCCGGGAGGAGGAGGCTACGGGCAGTAACTGTTTTTAACGGGTAAAAACACATCCACATGAATAAAACAATTGTAATAGGCATAGTCCTGTTAGTAATAATTGTTGCAGTTGTTGCATTATTTTTAGCCCAGCAACAGCCGCCAACGGCCGCTCCCACCACTGCCCCCACAGCCGCCACTCCTCAACAAACCACTACCCCTGCCAAGACCACCACCACCCCGACAGCCGCCCCCACGGCCTTGACAATTGGCGTGACAGACAAAGTCACAGACCTAGACCCCGCCAACGCATACGACTTCTTCACATGGGAGGTCTTTTACAACACTATGGCGGGGCTGGTGCGCTACAAGCCGGGCACCACTCAGCTGGAGCCCGACCTGGCCGAGAGCTGGGCCGTGCTTGAGGGAGGCAAGGTCTGGGCCTTTAGGCTTAGGCCTAATTTAAAGTTCTGCGACGGGACTCCCCTCACTGCACAAGACGTGAAGAGGTCTATAGAGCGCGTGATGAAGATAAACGGAGACCCCGCCTGGCTGGTCACAGACTTTGTGGAGAGGGTAGAGGCTCCCAACGCCACCACTGTGGTGTTCTACCTAAAGGCGCCGGTGTCGTACTTCCTTGCATTAGTGGCTACGCCGCCGTACTTCCCAGTACATCCCAAGTACGCCCCCGACAAAATAGACTCAGACCAGACGGCAGGCGGGGCGGGGCCCTACTGTATAAAAAGCTTCGTAAGAGACCAGCAGATCATCCTAGAGGCCAACCCCTACTACTACGGCCCCAAGCCTCAGTTCAGCAGAGTGGTGATTAGGTTTTACAAAGACGCCACTACGCTTAGGCTAGCCCTGGAGCGCGGAGAGGTGGACATCGCGTGGAGGACTTTAAACCCGCCCGACGTGGAGGCGCTTAAGGCCTCCGGCAAGTTCAGCGTCGTGGAGGTCCCCGGCTCCTTCATCAGGTACGTAGTCCTCAACTTAAACATGCCCGAGTTGAAAGACGCAAAGGTGAGGCAGGCGTTGGCGGCGGCTGTGTGTAGAAAAGACATTGTAAACGTGGTGTACCACGGCACTGCGACCCCGCTGTACACCCTAATCCCAGAGGGACTGTGGAGCTCCTACCCAGTGTTTAGAGAAAAATACGGCGACTGCAACGTGGACCTCGCCAAGTCGTTGTTACAAGCGGCTGGGTACACCGCGGCTAAGAAGCTCAACATAGAACTTTGGTACACCCCCACCCACTACGGAGACACGGAAAAAGACCTCGCCGCAGTGCTTAAAGAGCAGTGGGAGGCCACAGGCCTTGTCTCTGTCACTGTGAAATCGGCCGAGTGGGCCACCTACGTACAACAGCTCAGAAGCGGCGCCATGATGGTGTCGCTGTTAGGCTGGTACCCCGACTACCTAGACCCAGACGACTACACGACGCCGTTTTTAAAGACGGGGTCTAACAAGTGGCTGGGCAACGGCTACAGCAACCCCAAGATGGACGAGGTTCTGGGAAAAGCCGCCTTAGAAATTAGCCAAGCCACGAGGGAGCAGTTGTATAGACAGGCGCAGCAGATACTTGCAGAAGACGTGCCCATAATACCGCTTGTACAAGGCAAGTTGTACCTCGTAACAAAGCCCGGGATACAGGTGACGGTTGACCCCACGATGATACTGAGGTACTGGGCGATAAAATCCTAGTCTCTTTTTCCCAATCTTTCTCCCAACCCCTCCCCCAGGAGGGAAAAGCCCAGTGCTGTGAGCACTATAAAGAAGCCAGGCGCCAAAAGCCACCACGCGCCGTTTATAATATACGACCGCGCGCTGGACAAGTCCAGGCCCCAGTCCGGCGTCGGGGGCGTCACAGTGTATCCGAAAAACGCCAAGGCCGACTCGGTCAACGCGGCGTCGGCTATGTTTATAGTCGCCACCACCACAAAGCTGGGGACGAGGTTAGGCAACACGTGGCGGAATATGATCCTCCAACGGGGGACGCCCATAGACACCGCCGCCTCTACAAAAAGGCTGGACTTCACCACCAAAGTCTCGTTACGCGCCATCCTAAAATAAGTAGGGACGTAAACCACGCCTATGGCCAGCGCGGCGTTTAAGGGGCTGGGCCCCAACACGCTGGCGATGGCCACTGCAAGTATTAAGCTGGGGAAGGCGTACATGCTGTCCATAACCATGGCCAAGAGACGGTCCGCCCTCCCCCCCACGTAGCCGGAGAACATCCCCAACGAAAAGCCCACGGCGGCTGACAGCAAGGTGGCCAGCAGGGAGATGCCAATAATCACCTGCCCGCCGTAGAGCACTCTGCTAAAGACGTCTCTGCCCAAGTTGTCTGTGCCAAATAAGTGGCCAGGGCCGGGGGGAGACAGGGGGTCTCCAGCCCGACGCGTAGGGTCGTAGGGGGCAACCACCGGCGCCAGGAGGGACAGAGCCACGACAAATGCGACGATCAGCGCGCCGGCCCTCGTCATAGCCCGCGCCTAACCCTGGGGTCTAAAACGGCGTTTACTATGTCCACGGCCACGTTCATAAACACCACGACTAAGACGAAGACCACCACAGTGCCCTGGACGGTGGTGTAGTCAAGGTACTGAATTCTCTCCAAGAGGAGAGTGCCCAGGCCGGGCCAGGAGAAGGTGGTCTCGGTGAGGACGGCGCCCTGGAGCAACAAGGCCAGCTGAAGCCCCATCATAGTGACGGTGGGCACGATGGCCACTCTATAAGCTTTAAACAAAATCGCCCACTCAGAAAAGCCCTGAGCGCGGTAGGCGGAGATAAAGTCCTCCCTCAGCGTTTTCACCATGTTGTTCCTAATAAGACGCGTAAACACCCCCGACAACACTAGGCCAAGAGTAAACGAGGGAAGCGCCAAGTGCCACAAGGCGTCGAGAAAAGAGTCCAGCCTCCCCGCGAGGAGGGAGTCCACGAGGTAGAGCCCAGTGACCCGCGGAGGCTCCAGCCCTGGGGTAATCCTACCGGCCACGGGGAATAAGCCAAGCCACACGGAGAAAACCAACTGAAGCGCCAAGCCGACAAAAGGAATAAACAAGACGTAGGTCACAATTGCGTAGACCCTCGCGACGAGGTCCACCCTCCCCCCAAACCGCGCCCCCAAAAAGCCGAAGAGGTGCCCCAGCGCCACGCTGACCACAAAAGCCGCCACCGCCAACTCCACAGTGGCGGGAAGCCTGTCCAACACCTCAGCCGCCACCTCCCTCCTCCCAAAGATCAAGCTCCTCCCCAAGTTGCCCGTGAACACCTGAGCCAAATAGTCCAGGTACTGGACGTACAGCGGCTTATCCAGACCAGCCTCCCTGACCAACTGCTCCACATACTCAGGAGGCGCCTTCATACCCACCATCGCCACAATGGGGTTGCCAGGAATCACCCTAAGCACGAAAAAAACCACAGTCAACAAGATAAGCAAAGTGGGAAAAGCCAACGCCAACCTAACCCCGACGTACCTAAGAAGGGCCATAAAACAAGTTTGGCTAATTAAATACAAGCCTGGTGGGCCCGCCGGGATTTGAACCCGGGACCTCCCGGTGTCTGAACCCCTTGTATATCAGCCTCGCCAACCTGGGCGGCCGTCACTACTATGTCTCATGTTTATAAGTTTTTCTCCACTACAGCCTCGGCCCACCCGCTCACATAAATCCTCATAGACTTCTTGTCTTATCTCGGCTCTTGCCTATAGATTTCAGCGTCATGCTAAAAGGGGATGCCCCCGGCTAACCTCATGCGCCGTTTTAAGGTCATGGCACCATTGACCTCCGCCTCATTCCTATACGAGAATGTCCTTTGAGACGCATCTCATGATCATTACTGGGGTGTCTCCGTTGCCCCATACGCAGATATTGATAATAGATAATATAAGCAATAGGAGCTACTCAACAGGTTTGAGTTGTTCTGTCCTTTATTCGTCATTGGATATGCGGCATATGCCACCTGCCTTACCCGGGGTTTGTGTCATATCTCGCGGTCAGACATAGCGCCGAGAGAGGTCTCTTTTAGGACAGCTGAGCCGGCCAACCTGTACATCGGATTTACACTATGCACCTGGGCGTCTACGCTGACGACTTCTAACAGCTTATACGTTGAGGCGACAGCGCATTTCGAAAGCGAGGACCCAGCTCCACCTCAACTAACGACTTGTCTGTACTAGCCCTCCCATCTACTCCCACCGTTGCGTAGATGAGAACCCTGCCGCCGGGGGTCCTGCAGATGCTTTGTAGACGTAGCACGCCGTTCCTGGCACTGGCTGGCACGACGTCCACACACTTCACAATTTCCTTCAACGCCATTTTGGAAAACTTGTGTACTTAGTGTGGCACCGCCACTAAGCCGAATGAAGTAAGCGCCAGCTATCTGCAATGTGCTTTAAAGTATCTTGTATAACGTGAATGTATACACAGGTTTAAAGGGGATGTATTTGCCTAGTATTATCGCCTTAGGCGGTAAAAGGCTTAATATTTGTGCTTTTGATGTGTTTTTTGTGAGTGCTGGCAAACACGCCAAAGGCAGAAGAGTGCAGGTTACATTTACTGCGGAGCAGTGGAGTTTAGTGGAAAAGTTTAAAGGGATCATGGGGCGCGACGATGCGGAGATTGTCAGAAATATAGTTTTGAGCTGGCTCGCAGAGAAGTCTGTCATATCTGATGCCGTGAAGACAGGTAAGCAGGTCGCTGACCGTGTTTAGAGCGGTCTCTCTCTTTTCAGGGGCAGGTGGCCTGGATCTCGGATTTGTGCAGACTGGAAAGTTTAATGTTGTTTTTGCAAACGATGTGCTCCCCCACGCAGTTGAGACGTACGCCGAGAACTTCAAGCTGGATCCGGTTTTTTGCACAGGCAAAAGGACCGTGGCTAAGCCCGGCACGGTTATGGCATGCGACGTGTCGCTTATCGACTTCTCAGAGCTAGGAGAGGCAGACGTCGTAATTGGAGGGCCGCCCTGCCAGGACTTCTCCATAGTAAGGGGGCCAAGCTGGGACAGAAGGGGCATTGAGGTGGTAAGGGGCAGACTCTACGCCCACTTTGTGCGGGCTCTGGTTGCGCTGAAGCCTAAAGCATTTGTGTTTGAAAACGTGCCGGGCTTGGTAAGCGCCAACGGGGGGCTCGCCTACAAGATAATTCTCGACGACTTTCAGCGCCTAAACATTCGGTGGGACGAAGTGAAGAAGGCTATTGGAATTGGCGGGAACGGCGCCGGGAGGGCCGAGGGTTATGAAGTTGTGTACTCGGACGTCGCGGACTTTTCGGCGCTCGGAGTGCCGCAGAGGAGGAAGAGGTTGCTGGTAGTCGGCGTTCGGCGTGACCTAGTGCGGAGCATCGAAGACCTGTGGCGCATGAAGGCGGCTTTACAAGAAGCTCTGAGCGGGAGGAGGTGGCTCTTCCGCCACTTCCCGCTGACTCCTCTTGAGGTCTTTGAGGGCGACAGGCTCGACAAGCTTCATCACGCGTACCGCGAGGTAATGGAAGAGTGGAGGGGCGTGTGGGAGGAGGTGGGGACTCCCAGGGCGTGGGAGTGGAAGAGGGAGGTGTGGGACAGGCTGACCTTCGACGTAGTAGAGGACTACTTGCTGGCAAACAAGGCGCCGCGCTCAGGCCTAGACGAGGCTTTAAAGCAACACGAGGAAGTCCTCCGAGAGCTGGGATACTTAGGCGTGCCCGTATCGTCGCTCAGGTTACCGGACGGAACAACGGATGTTCCTCAAGATGAGAAAAGCGTCTTAGAGAGGATGAGGAGAATTCCGCCCGGCGAGAACCACGAATTTGTGAGGGGAACCAAGTGGGAGGTAGAGGGAAAGGGCATCAGCTTAGTGTACAGAAGGTTGCACCCACTGAAGCCCTCATATACTATTGTAGCCTATGGTGGCGGGGGTACTCACGGCTACCACTACCGCAGATCAAGGGCGACGCTCACGCTCCGCGAAAGAGCAAGGTTGCAGACGTTTCCAGACAGCTTTATATTCTCGGGCACGGCCAGCAGAATAAGAGCTCAGATAGGCGAGGCCGTGCCTCCGCTTGCCTCTAAGCGTTTAGCTGAAGCTCTGGCTGTGGTCCTCAAAGAGCTGGTCTAGCAAGTATCTGTCCCTCTTTCCAGTTCGCTGATAAGTTGTTCCCAAGCTTTTTCGCTCTTCTTCAAAACTCCCGAGCTGGCTAGAAAGTGCCATGTCCTAGTAAATTCTTTTATGCCCTCAAACTCTATCTTGACGCTTTGTGGAATCTCACAGAGTATATTTATCTTATCGCTCAGATCAGGGTGCCACCAGCCTAGGTATTTGTATATTGCAAATTTCTTTTGAGTAAGTTTTCCTTCTACTAGAATAATAGACTCCTTGTCATCTTCTACATTTGAGTAATCTTGTTTATCGACAAACCCTGCTATGTATGCGATAACTGGCTTGAAGTCTGGGATGCTCTTCCAGATTTCCTCAGCTTCGGTCTTTCCTATGAGGTTTCCTCCCACGGCGAGTTGAAGTAACTTATCGCGGATGACGCTGATAACTTTTAAGAATGACACAAAGTGGTATCTTGTAACTCCCACTCTCACTAATATAAACACCCGGCTTCTCTCCAGCTGGCGATAGGGCACGTCTAACCATACGCCTCCCAACTTGGTAGTCTTAATGCTGACGCCAAAGGGAGGTCTCTTGCCGTTTACGCACTTTACATCTGTGGGTAACGCCTCCTCTAGGCTCTTTTTCTCGTAGTCAAGCTCTATACTCGCATCAAACCTGGTCTTCAACCACTTTGCAAATGCCAGCTCCCCGAGAAATCCTCTGATAGCGTCGGTCCACAGCTGGCCCAAGTCTCTCATACGGGCCGTCCCATAGTCTGTCGCGGCGAATCTGGGCGCCAGCCTTAGAGCATGCACGGCGGCTATAAGGTAGTCTCTTTCATCGAGTTGCACTACGCTAAACTCCAGCCACCTAAGCCACGACTCTATGCTTCCAAAGCCATCAATATCTCTGCCCTTTACAGCGCCTTCGCACAGCTCGTCTGCATGGGTCTTCTTGCCATCTCCAGAGTCTAAGAGGACTTGCGGAAGTCTCCCGCTCTTAACGGCCCGTTTAATTTCTTCTACACACGCTTTAGGCTTTATGCGGCTTCCCAAGCCTTTCACGCAAGTTTCACCTCCCACACCTCTTCATGCCAGCAGTTTTTTAACACTCACCTGCGTGTACGATTACAAAATCCCAAGTAAAGCAATTTTTTACACAGAGGATCTTACTCGTGGAAGATCGCGTCAAGCAGTTTATAAGAACAGTTGTGTGCTGGTACTCATCGCACGGCGCAAAGAATCTGCCGTGGCGAGTCGCAAGCGACCCGTGGTTAGTTCTGCTTGCCGCGGTCTTGCTGAGAAAAACCACCTCAGGACAGGTAACCTCGGTGTTCAGCAAGCTTGCTAGCCTCCTCCCCACGCCGCGTCACGCCTCGGAGGCAAACCCCGAAGAGCTCAGGCGCTTAATAAGGCCCCTCGGCATTGTCAGAAGAGCTGACTGCATCGTAGAGATAGGCCGGATGCTGTGCGAAAAGCACAACTGCTCCGTGCCCTGCGAGCTGAATGCCCTCGACTCGCTACCTTGTGTCGGCAGGTACGCCGCCTCTGAGGTGCTTCTCGTTACATGCGGAAAGCCGGCGGCGCTTTTAGACACAAACATGGCCAGGGTCCTTCAGCGCGTCCTGGGCGTACAGAGCATGAAAAAGCGTCCCCACACAGATAGAGAGCTGTGGGCTTTCGCCGAATCCATCGTCCCTAAGGACGCAGAGCAAGCAAAGGCATTTAACTACGGCGTGCTGGACATAGCCAGACTGTACTGCAGGCCTAAGAGCCCAAAGTGTGGCGAGTGCCCATTAAGGCCTCTGTGCTTGTACGCGAAAAACAAGGTAAACACATAAAAGCAACCACAAAGCAGTCATAGTGGCCGACTACTGGCTTGTAATGGTGCCTGAAGATATCTACGCCAAAATGTTGGTGGAGAGGGAGTATGTCTGTCCTCTTAGGATATGCAGAAAGGTGGCGAAGCTTGTAAAATACGGCGATATAATAATAGCTTACATAACAGCTAAGGGTTGCAACAAGCTGTGCGGAAAGATTGCAGGCGCGTTTAGAGCTGTAGGGGACTGGACCCGCAGAGAGAGCGGCTATGTAATACGCGTAGAGAAAGTAGCCGAAGGGGTGGCGGACTTCAGCTCGCTGTTGCACGTGTTTTCTAAGCTGGGCGTTAAGAGCGCAGGCCACCTCAGACTCTACTCGGTCTACTACAGCAAAAAGCCGCTACCGCCAGACGTGGGCAGGCGGATAGTAGAAGCTCTCCAGAATCCTCCGAGCGTTTACGCCGCGGTCATAAGCATAATTGAGGACATCGGCAGGAGCTTGGGCTTTGAGGTCAGGCGGCTAGGAGAGGCCGAAGTAGCGTATGTAGGCAGGGGGCGTACTGTAATGCTGTGGGCTGTCGTCGCAAACACAGACCCGGCTAAGGTGCTGGCAGAGGACTTAGCCAAGGTGAAGTCCTTAGCTGAAAAGTACGCGCCGCGTTTAAGTGCTGTGGTTGTAGTATTCGACAGCACATACGGAGTTGTAAAAAGTGCTCTTCAGCTCATGAGCATGCCCGGAAGAAGAGCATTTGCTGTAAGGGCGGACGCGCTGACCGACGTCGCGAGCATTCTGCAACGCAGAGAAACCGCCGAGGTGGTTAAGCTCCTGTGTCAGTCAACCAGTGCGTAGAAAGCTGGGGCCCCAAACTTTCTGAGGGTAAGGCTTGCGGTAGTACTGACGGCATCCCGTACGACCTCATCTTAAAACAAGGACCTAAGTCTAGGCCTTAACGCACAGTTCATAAAGGCTACCGAAGGCGGCCCCCTGGTCAGGTTACTTATTTAAGTTTTAGAAGAGACTGGGGCACGGTTCCGTGCCACATCAGATAATGCGTGCAAGAGGCGAATAGGCTACCGATTCCACTCGAGCCGGACGCACTCTTGAGCCTAGAAGTTGGAAGTGCGCTTTAAGCCTCTTTCAAAGCCGGCAACCAACCCGCTGTGGTAGCGGTCGAGAAAGGATGAGATAGGGTGCTTATATGAGGAGACTCGCTTTTTCGAACAGATACAGCGCCAGCGTTTTTGAGGTCCACATAGGCTCCTGGGGCGGTGGGAGCTGGCACACCCCGCGGGGGGCCAGTACACAGATGTGGCAACCATCGTTGCAGAACTTAATGTGGCGTGGATACACGTACTGTAGCTCTTTGTTCACGCTCCTTAGCAATCTAGCGGCTTTATCTCGCGTCTTTGCCGATCCCGCCGCAATGAGGGCATCCGGCAACATGTAGCGGAACAGCTCGCGCGGCGGCAGAGGACAGCTATTGGATTGCACTCTACTGCTAAGGAAGCGGTCCAGCTGTGCTGGCGCACTGCTCTGCAGTGAGCTACTAATTAGGTTCCAAACTCTGTTAAGTCTGTTGGTCTCTTCATTTTCGTAAAACTCGCACCGATCAGAGCCGCTCAGCCTCAGCCTCTTCGTCAGCGCATTCTGCAAGCTCTGCCTCGTGACAGCGCTCAGCGAGCCGCTGACGTCCCACACGGTCACTTCCACGCTGAGTAACTCGTCTTGTGGCTTACTACACACTTCGAAAATGCCGTTTATCTTAATACAAGATGCAGGTTGGGCGCTCAGAGAGTTTAGTAGCGGGCTTCTCTGGTGTGTACGGCGCATTGTGTTGACAACGCTCGAGCTTAGGTAAACTTTGACGTTCTCAGCCGCTCTGTCCTTCTCTGCAAAGCCCAGCGCTTTTGAAACCAAATGCGCAACCCCATGGCCCCCCAGCAGAGCGGCCACAGTTACGAACGCCAATGTCAGCGGATCGCTTACTCCAGCCGAGCCAGAGATGAAGTTGTTAAGCGACGAGACAGTCTTGTTCAGCACGTTGCTGTCGCACTTGATATTGTACCTCGAGACTATACTGCTTACTACATTTGCATATCTGCCCAAAACGCTGTAAGCGTTTGAGGAACACTGAGTATTAAACATAAGTTCTTTATAAAGCGCTATTATTCTGCTCAAGATAGGGCTTGTAAAAATAATGCTATCGGTGTACCTGCTGTTTACCAGGGTTTCTCGTTCAAAGACCGAACTCAACCAGACTCCGCACGCTACGCTTAAGAACTCTCTTGCGAAAATATTGTTTGCTAAGATCTTCACCAAGGCGCTCAGCCCACCCCTCCCGCCCTGCGCCAACCTGCTGGCTAGATTTCTGACGTCTCTGTCGCTCAGCGAAACGACAATCCTCACACCATCTGCCGAGTACACCCTCCGCGGCAAATCGGTACCGAACATGTCGTACAAAAACACTGTTGGGTACTGCGCGTACATGTCTATTCTTGTTAAGGCAGGCGTGGTTCCAAGCCATACCTTCTCCAGCAAAGATTTTATGGAAAGAGTGCCGGACTGGTTTGAGTGCACCTCATTAAGCACGTGCCTAGTGTATATCTTCACATGCTCCGCAGACTCTGTGCGCGCCACAAAGGAATAGCTCTCGTAGTCGATCTTAAGCTCTACTTCGTAATTATTACCTAAGTAGATATTTATGTCGCTTCGCGGTAAAATCGCTAGAGGCCATGCACGTCCAATCAACTGACCACCCCCTTTGTGAGGATGCCGATACTGTAGGCCTCGTAGAGGAAACAGCACGATCAGATCGCCACGCTCCTCGACTATGCTACTGCTTTTTGTAAGAAATACGGCCATAGCACCGCTTCCGGCAGATACATATGCGCACCAGTCGCGGTCTTTATCGCACCGATTAAGAAAGGTGCAGTAATCCTGCAACACACTCCACCCCGTTCTGACGGCATAGCTGAGAGGCCTCACGGGAGTTTTTTCTAACTCATTAACGCCAATTAAGTCTTTATAGTATAAGTATATATCTTGGTGTGTTATTATATCTATGACTATTCTGCTATTTGTTTGGTCAACCTTCGCACAGCCTGCTACCAGCTTACGAGCCTCTATTGCTGGCAAGTTTATGAACACATCAGAGCTACTCATACTCACGCAACCACAGCGGGGCCTCGGTATCGTACAGCTCCTCTATGTCCTTAGATTTATTATGCTTTATCTTCCCCCTAGGACTCACAAGATAGTATTCCATTTGCGGAACAGCTACGTAGGGATCTGGCATGTACGGCACGACGACAGTCGCTAACAGCCTTTTCACACACACTTCTGGTTTTGACCGTCCGGAAGGTGGTGTGTAGAATGATGAAATTATCTTAAGCACAGATTCTATAATTCTATTACTGAGTCTAACTACTTTATTTTGAAGTTGAATATAGCTTGACGGCATCAACATATTTGGATCAAGACTATCCAAAGTATTTTGAATAGTTTTCAGGACGTTGTACAGCCTGGACAAATGCGAATAGAGAACACCTCTATTTTGAGTAATTAAGCTGATGTAATCGAGGTGTTGTAACAGTTGCTGAACAAGCTGGTGCGCCCCTACTTGTTGTACCAGCTGTACTAGGTCACTAATTTGGGATGCCAGCGTGGTTAAATCTGTCGCTAGCATATCTAACGCTTTAGACAGCGGCAAGAGAGTGGAACTCGTGTGAGAACTGATGCAGATATCGGCTATAGACCATATAGTATCGCGAACGTCGTCGCTTATTGAGGCGCTCCTCCTATCTGTCAGCCAGACTTCGGACTGGCGCAACATGTCATTACACGTCTGGTCTAGGTTTCTGCAGAACTGGTAGCCTACCAACAGGAGCACGCGCTTTACTCTCTCATCGCTCCTTACCTGCTTGAGAGCCTTTGGCTCGTAGCCGAACAGCCTCTTTATAGCATAGTCCTCGTCGGTAAGCATGACATCTTCGCCCGAGTTCCTTGCAATTAAAACGCCGAGCGAAGTGAAGAAGGTCGATGCGTCCCTTCCTCCCCTGCCCCATCTCTGTACAAGCGCCTCAGGCACCTCAGGAAGGCCGAACTGAAAAACAGCGCCTAGGCTGGGCAGATTGACGCCGGCTTCAAGCGCCGACGTTGCCGCAATCGCGTCCCACTCTCCGCTCTCTATAAAGCTCTCAACTTCTGTGCGCTTTTTAAGCGGAAGCTCGGCGTTGTGCCGCAGAAGCGGCACGTAGGGTAAGCCCTGTGGCGAGTAGCCTGCTTTTTTAAAAGAAGGTATAGAGTTTAGCACCTGCTCTGCGTCAAACACAGCCTGCTGGTAACAGAGGGGGGCCGCCGAGATGCTGAGCTGCGTTTGACTGCTGTAAGCCGTCTTGGCGTACCCGACTGCGTTCTGCAGACTCGCGGCATCTCTGCAGTAGAGCGTGAGGTGGAGGTAGCTATCAAGAACGGCGTTTTGGCTGTTCAGGGCTGACTGGAGGACTGTCTGCCCCAGCGTAGAGATGCCCAGATTTAACTGCTTAGCTACGCTCTGCGCGACAGGCAGTACCAGCGGCCTGCATGCCAGCTTGTCTGCCATCGACACCTCAGTTACCAGCAACCTCTCAATTGTTTTCTTGAAGAGCTCTTTCTGGTTGTCTAAGTTGTCGATAAACAGCACAGTTCTTACTTTGAGGCTTCCTGTGCTGGACGTGGCTCTTGCAAGTATTATTGAGGATACTAGCGACTCGGCCGCTGTGTCTAGCGGTGACTGGCCCGGAATTGGAAACAGCACTACGGGGTACGTCAGCTTTACATTCTCAGCGCCAGCACTGGCCGTGACTACTGTGTAGTAGTCTACCTCACCCTTTTCATACTCGCTGGCTAGCATTTTCCCTAAGAACAGCTCCGCGATCAAATCTGCACCTCTGCTCTGCCCAGATCTGGAGCTTGCTCTAATAAAGCCTCCAACGCTTCTAAACGTCATGCCGTCTGCGCTCCCAAACGGAAATCCAGAGCTTGTTATCGTAGCGCTTGATACTACTATGTCAGGTAAGAGCCTGGAAGGTGCTTCCTCGCTCCCATGCCGCATCGATAGGTAAAGTCTGTGCAGGGTCGCAGTCAAAAAGTCTAGTTTGTTCGCCTCTAAAAACTGGTGTGCCTCGTCTATAATTATCAAGCCGATGTTCTTCACCCAGCTTTTTCCACTCAGAAGATCTGAAGACAGCTTGTACGGATTAGTAACTATTATATCTGCGTGGTCAACGTCAACTTCGCTCAGCCAACTGATGTTCGCGCCATCACAGAGTATGTCGATTCCATTGCTGTCATATTTCAGCTCGCCCTTCGAGCATTTCAGCCCGCGCACTTTCTCATCATGGCGCTTGCGGCCGCTGTCTCCGTCGTAAATAGCCAGCTTTAGTTGCAGATTTCTGCTGTTAAGTCGCTCCACTGTGTAGACCAGAAGCTGGAGCTGTTGTTTTGCTAGAGTTTTCGTGGGGTACAATATTACCACTTTCCCCTTATCTCTCTCAGCTAGTGCTCTGAGGATGGCGTACGTCATGAAAACCACAGTCTTGCCCGCTCCTGGAGGCGCAGTCAGCAGATAAAATAGAGGCTTTCCGGCACTTCTGGCTCGCATCTCAAGCTCATACAGCCTCTTTAAGCCCTCGAGCTGAAACTGTGAAAATTTGCTTATGGACTGGTTCGCCTCGTTCCTTAACGCATGTATTACATTTTCCACTAGGTCGGCTTTGTTTAGTAGCGCATTTATACTGTTTATTAAACTGTTTGCATCAATGTTCTTAGCTCCTACCATGTCTTCAATAAACGGTAGTAAGTAAGCTTCTAAAGTCACAGGCCAGCCCGGAAGCGGACCGACGCTCCTGAGGAGCCTCACAAACTCTCCGTGTAGCGTCTTGAAGCATCTGCCTCCTCCTGTTACAGACTGCGCAAACAGCTCCATGGCCCTCCTAGGATCGTACATTGCGACGTCTTCTCCGGCTCTTGCGAGGTCGATTATTGTAAGAAAGTGGCGGACTGCCTCTCTTCCGCCTGTTAGCTCGAACTCTGCCTCTTCATCTTTAAATCTTGCAGTTGGGTATGAGCTACACTTCTTTTCAACCAGCAGTCCGCAGCTTATTAGCTGTTGCAGAAGGTTGCTGGACGGGACGGCGCGGCTCGCCCTTGCGTACGCCGCCTCAATGTGCAGTTGTGTAAGGGCCGCATCCACGTTGTGGAGCGTGAGACCAGAGGGGGACAGGTACGCGTAGAGTCTGAGAACGGCGCCTCCGACGCGGACGGCGTTTGTGCACACTGCGCCGTGCCTCATCAGACACCACTCAGCCTTAATCAACTCTTGATACAGCGCAACAAGACTTGAGCAGTTGCTGGCCGAAGCTGACTGCGCAGAGACCTGAGCGGCTTGAGATCTCATTACAAGCCTTGTTGCGGAGAACTCGCAACTTTCCTTATACTCACACCAGAAGCACTCTAGACCCGGCTTTTTTAAGCCCTGCCTTTCACCTGCTGAGCTTTCAATAGCGCGAATTATCTCGTCTGCAACGTCTCGCTTAAAGCGTATGTATACTGTGTGCGAATCGCCGCGGAACAAGCCTCTGTATGCCAGCATGCAGTCGGTTCCTTCTACTGCGCAGTACATGGCAAGCTGAAGCAGGTCTGCAAGCGTCGCGCTAGATAGGGGGTAGCTCTTCACCTCGACTATAAGAACTTCGTCGCCTCTGCTACACCTTAAGTCTGCAAATCCGCTGTCGGCGATCTTCACTTCTTTCTCGCACGAGTAACCAAGCCCGGTAAGCGCCTTACTCATCTGCTCAAGAAAATTACTGTGCTCTTTACTGCCCTTGCCCAGATATAGCCAGGGCAAAAAGCACCTGAGCTTATTATCGCACGCCTCTTTATCCCCACATACTTTAACAATAAAAGTGCATAAATTTTTTACTCTACTAAGTATATAGGGTAAGACATGAGACTGGATTTATTGCTGTGATTTCAGCCAGCAATTAGCTTAATGACCTCCTACCTCTGCATTGCTCGCTTAAGCTTGTATAAGATCTTACACCTCTTACCCTCATTCAAATTGTATGTTCACATGCTCTCTTTCCTGCCATTACTCTTTGCAACGCTTCTCTGACCTTCTGAAGCTAAGGAGGGCTAGCAAGCACCTAGTTTCTTTATGCTGACATAAGTTCTGAAAGAGGTTTCACAGAAGAAGCTCAGCATTTTCTAATGAAAAAAGTGGCCGCCCAGGTTCCGGGCGCTCTAACCGGGCTAAGCCACGGGCCCTCCTCAAATTGTATTGCTTTGTTTTTAAACTTTTCGCAGGCGGCTACGTGGCGGGCAAATTTTTAAATGTGTTTTAAACGGGGGGTTATGCAAGTTGTCTATGCTGTGGAGGAGGTGGAGGTGCCCGACGGCGTGAAGGTGTCTGTGGAGAGGACTGGGCCTTTTGACTACGTGGTGAGGGTGAGGGGGCCTCTGGGGGAGCTGGCTAGGGAGTTTAAGAATACTCCTGTGGTTATGTCTGTGAGGGATGGGAAGGTGGTGATGGAGGTGTTTAACGCGAGGAAGAGGGAGTACGCCATCTTGGGGGTGTACAGGGGGATTCTGAGGAACATGTGTCTGGGCGTGACGAGGGGGTGGCGTTATAAGTTGAAGGTGATCTACACCCACTTCCCCATGTTGGTTAAGGTGCAGGGGGGCCAGCTTGTCATTGAGAACTTCCTGGGGCGTAAGTCTAAGATTGTGTTGGACATCCCGAAGGGGGTTAAGGTGGAGGTTAAGGGCAAGGAGGACATCGTCGTCGAGGGGGTTGATAGGGATTTGGTGAGCCAGTTCGCCGCCAGGATTCAGCAGGCCACTGAGCTTAGGGGCGACGAGAGGCCTTCGCCTCACGGCCGCGAGGGGGGGCTCGGCGTGGTGGATGGCATCTACGTTGTCGGCTACGAACACGTCAAGGGCTGACCTCCGCGCCTACGTTCTTTTCTCCTCGCCTTACTCTTTTGTAGCCTTTCTCCTGCCTTTTTACATATTTGAGCTGGGGGGAGGCGGCGCGGAGGTGGGCGTTGCCTACGGCTTTTACGCCCTCGCGGTCGTTTTGCTTCGCCCCCTCTCCGGGGCGGCTGCGGATAGGCTTGGGCGGAGGCTCACTGCCGTGGCCGGCGGCGTGGCGCTGTCGGCGGCTATGGCTCTGCTGGGCCTCTCAGCCGAGCTGTGGCAGGTCTACGCGGCGATGTTTCTCGCAGGCGCGGCGTCGAGCCTGGTCAACGTGGCTGTTATCGCATACGTCACCGACGTGGGGGGCTTGGAAGACCCGTCTCTGTATTCAAAGATGCGCGTGGCGGCTGCGGCCGGGGCGGTGGGGGGCGGGGTCTCAATACCGCTTGTCTACCTCCTTTCTAAGGCCTTGGGCTACGTCCCAGCCTTTAGGGCCGTTGCTTTTCTATTCGCCGCAGTTTCTCTCGCCGCCTTGCTCCTCGTGCCGGGGGAGACGAGGCATTTGGCCGGCAGGCACGTGGAGTGGCGGGTGGGGGCGGCCTCGCTGGTTGTGGCCTCTTCCTTCCTCCTGGGCCTGTCGCTAGGCGCCTACGGCCCCCAGGTCTTGCCGTATTTATACCAGAAGTACGGCCTTTCTCCCTTCGCCGCCGTGGCGGCGTATCTGCCCGCTGTCGCGTCGTGGTTTCTGGGGCCTAGGCTTGCCAAGCCCACCTCCCGCTCTGTGGCGCTGGGCGGCTTCTTGACGGCTGGGGGCTTGGCGGGGATGTGGCTTTCGCCTACTCCGCTTTACTTCTCCCTTTCCTGGGTTGTGGAGAGTCTGGGGGTCGCCGTCGTCTCCACGTCTCTTGACCAGATGTTTTCTAGACACGTCGCCGGGGCCTACTGGGGGAGGGGGTACGGGGTTTACCAGGCGTTGAACAACCTGGGCTACTCTATCGGCGCCTTTGCCTCCGGCCATTTACCGGCGCCTTTTCTATTTGCCATACCCTGGGCCTTGGCCTCGGCCTTTCTGCCGTTTTTTATAAAAAGCCGATGAAGACTCCGAGCGGCATTAAGATGCCTACGGCTAGGTTTAGGTTAAAGCCAAGGGCCACCTGGCCCCTTGCGCCGGCGACGGCGGAGTACACTTCCACCAATGCGCCTATTATAGTGACGACGAGGCCGTAGAGGTTTAAGCCGCTGGCCGCGTAGTTGGCAACGTAGAGGGCGGCGGACGCGGCTAGTAAGGCGAGGGCCGACGCGTCTGCGGCCTTGAGGCCGAGGCAGGCGGGTATGCTTCCAAGCCCTTGTCTTTTGTCAAATTCGGCGTCTGCCTTGGAGTACACCACGTCGAAGCCCGCCACCCACAGGGCGGCTGCGGCGACTAAAAGCCAGGGGGTATGCGCCGCGGCCGCGGCGATGTCGTCTGGGTGCATTGCGATTGAGGCCCCCAGCGGCACTAGGGCGTATACTAGGCCTAGGTGTAGGTGGGGGAGGCAGTGGAGCCTCTTGGCGTACGGATACGTCAACACCACGGCGAGGTAGGGGAGGGACAGCGCCAGAGACCACTTGCCCAAGGCGGCCGCCGAGGCTATAAAGACGGCTACTCCAAGGGCGAAAACGGCGTAGGCCTCTCGGAAGGAGATCTTCCCAGATACCAACATCCTGCCCTGGGTCCTCGGGTTTAGCTTGTCGATGGGGTAGTCGGCGATGTTGTTCCAAGCCATTCCGGCGGTCCTCAGCCCGAAGACTGCGAGGCCTATGAAAGCCGCCTTCCACAAGTCCGGAACCCCGCCTGCGAGTAGCGCCGCGGCGTAGGCCATGGGCAGGGTGAAGATAGTGTGTTCTATGCGGATAAATCGAAAGACGCGGGCTGCCGTGGCCCCGATCGCCTCGGGGTCGAAGGACACGTCAGTCCTATTTCAAACTTTTAAATGGATTTTTAGACTTCGGCGTATGGACGAGGTGGATAGGCTGTTGTGGAAGAAGGCGCTGGACCTCTCGGCGAGGGGCAGGGCGCCTCGGTGTTGTGCTGTGAGCTACCAGCCTGGTCACGTGGTTAGGGGCGGGTCGCAGTTGAAAAACGCGTTGTATGGGTGCAAGGTGGCCTTTGTCATGTTCTTCGGCAAGACGTGTCCCTACTGCCAGGCCTTCGACCCAATTTTTAGGCAGGTGGGGGAGCGGTACCGGAACTTTGCTAATTTTGTCAAGGCCGACGTGGAGGAGTTCTACCAACTGGCGGCGTCGCTTGGCATCATGGGGACGCCTGCCACGGCGGCTTTTGTAGAGGGGCGGCCGGTGGAGGTGGCGCCTGGTTTTATGACGGCGCCGCAGTTTAGGGCTTTTGTGGAGTCTGTGCTTAAATACGCCGGCTGTGCCGTCGACGGAGGCCCGTCTCTATAGGCGTCATGAAGTTTAAAACGCTTGGGGCGGCGAATCTAAAAGTTGTGGCGGCTGTTGTCGCCGCGTTGGTAGCATCTATAACTATCATGATGGCCCTACAACAGTATACGCAGGCGCCGCCGATGCGCGTCGCAAAAGACGAAAACGCCACGGGAAGTGTGGGCGATGTTGAACAAATTTTGGTGATTTCAGCGGAGTTTTCAAAAGAGTCGCGTCAACTCACGTTGTTGGTTAAGAATAGGGGTGTTGTAGATGTCGCCATTGCCTATGTAAAAGTGGGCGAGACAGAGTGTGGCGACGTTTCAACTGGGCTGATTCCTGCGGGAGTAGAGGCTAGAGTTGTCGCCGTCTGTCCCCATGTCGTGGCTGAGCGCGGTACGATTATTCCAGGCGTGTTGGTGACGGCTAGGGGCACCTCTTTTCCGTTTACCACAGTTGTAAAATAGCGGCATTAGTGGCGGCCGAGTAATAGTTAAATAGTAAGTCTGACCCTGGTTTATGACCCGGGTGGTGATCGTCGGAGGCGGCGCTGCTGGCGCCTCTGCGGCAGCTAGGGCGCGCCGTCTTGACCCGTCGGCGGAGGTTGTGTTGATTGAAAGGGGTAGTATGATTACTCACGCCCCGTGCGGCATGCCGTATGCCATCGGCGGGATTGTTAAGAGCCACGAGGAGTTGATGACTTACAGCCCTGAGGAGTTTGCAAAAGAGCGTAATATCAAGGTGCTCACTAAGACCAAGGTCGTGGACGTCGACGTGGACAAGAGGGTCGTGGTGGTGGAGCGGGGGGGCTCTAGGGAGCAGATTCAGTGGGATAAGCTGGTGATCGCCACGGGGGCTAAGCCGCTGGTGCCTAAAATACCTGGGGTGGATCTGAAGGGCATCCTCACGATGAGGCACCCGGACGAGGTGCCTGACCTCAAGGGCCATTTAGAAAAGGCGAAGACTGTGGCCGTTGTGGGGGGCGGCTACATCGGAGTGGAGATGGCCGAGGTCTTGTTAGAGATGGGGAAGAGGGTCCTGCTCTTTGAGATGTTTGACCAGTTGCTCCCGGCTTCTCTCGACGCCGACGTCGCGGCTTTGGTGGCGGAGGAGATGAAGGCCCGCGGCGTGGAGCTACACCTAGGCGAAAAGGTGGTGGAGTTCCGCGGCTCGGGCCACGTAGAAAAGGTGGTGACTGAGAAGGGGGAGTACCAGGTGGACGAGGTGGTGCTTGCCGTCGGCGTCAGGCCCGACGTGGACTTGGCGCTGAGGGCGGGGGCCAAGCTGGGGGAGACCGGCGCCGTTTACGTCAACGAGTACATGGAGACTACCGTCCCAGACGTCTACGCAGCGGGCGACGTGGCGGAGAAGGTGCACCGCGTCACTGGGAGGAGGGTCTGGATCCCCCTGGCGCCGACTGCTAACAAAGAGGGCCAAGTAGCCGGCGGAAACGCCGTAAAGGGGCGGGTCATGAAGTTCCCAGGCGTCGTCGGCACCGCAGTCACGAAGTTCTACGACTTGTACATCGCCAGGACGGGCCTTTCTGAGAAGGAGGCGGCCCAGCTTGGCTTTAAGACTCAAAGCGCTTTGATTAAGGCTAGGACCAAGGCCCACTACATGCCCGGCGCCGCCACTGTACACGTTAAGCTGGTGGCCGAGGAGTCCAGCGGCCGCGTGTTGGGCGCGCAGGTGGTGGGGAAGAGCCCGGTGGTGGCCTCGTACGTCGACATAATGGCCGTCGCTGTACAGTCCGGCTACACTGTGTCCGACATCTTCTTCTCCGATATCGGCTACATGCCCGACACGGCGCCTGTGTGGCACCCGCTCATCGTCGCCGCCAGGGTGTTGAGCAGAGGGCGTTTGTAACCATTTACAAGTAGGTGAAATAGTCTTTAGCCAAATCATTACATAACGTATTTCTATATTAGCGTATGTTGACTTATGATTACGATAATTGGCAGTGGGAGAGTGGGCACTGCGGCCGCCGCAATTATGGGCGTGATGAAGGTCGACACTAAAATCCTGTTAATTGACATCGTCAAGGGGCTGCCGCAAGGCGAGGCGCTTGACTTAAACCACATGAGCTCTATACTCGGCCTAGACGTCGAGTACGAGGGGTCAAACGAGTACAAGGACATGGCTGGGAGCGACTTGGTGATCGTGACGGCGGGCCTTCCCAGGAAGCCGGGCATGACGAGGGAGCAACTGCTGGAGGCCAACGCCAAGATTGTCAGCGAGATTGGGAAGGAGATTAAGAAGTACGCGCCTGACTCTGTGGTTATCTTAACCACCAACCCCCTAGACGCCATGACTTACGTGATGTGGAAGGCGACGGGGTTCCCCAGAGAGAGAGTCGTCGGCTTCAGCGGGGTGTTAGACGCGGGGAGGCTCGCCTTCTACGCGGCCAAGAGGCTGGGGGTGTCGCCTGCGTCTGTTCTGCCCATCGTCTTGGGCCAACACGGCGAGTCTATGTTCCCAGTGCCCAGCAAGAGCTTTGTACACGGAGTCCCGTTGAGCAAATTGCTCACGGGGGACCAGCTGAGAGAGGTGGTGGAGGAGACTGTAAAGGCGGGGGCCAAGATCACTGAGCTTAGGGGCTTCTCCTCCAACTGGGCCCCGGGCGCCGGGCTTGCCATAATGGCCGAGGCCGTTAAGCGCGACTCCAAGCGCTCTTTAATAGCCTCGGTGGTTCTAAACGGGGAGTACGGCGTAAGTGACATCCCGGTGGAGGTGCCCATCGTCCTTGGGCGGAGGGGCGTTTTGAAGATACTAGAGGTGGAGCTAACCCAGGAGGAGAGGGAGAAGTTTATGCAGAGCGTCGAGGCCATTAGAAAACTCATCTCAGCAATCCCGCCGTCGTACCTCCAGTAAAGTATATATTTCTTTTTTCCGACGCCGACGTGAACACCTTGTTCGAAGTAACTGGGCAAGTGGGCAAGTTGTTAGTAGTGGAAGACCCAGAGGTGGGCCATGTCTTTGCGGTTATTCCAATAAACGGGAGGGTAGGCCCGTCCACGTTGAGAGAGGTTAGGGAGCAGACTCTTGACTACTGGCGCTACGTAGAGGGCGTGGGGCTTGTGCTAGACCTAACCGCGTGGCGGCAGGAGGCTGGCTTGACTTTAGAAGATTTAAAGAACAAGTTAGAGGGGAAGTACAAAGAGATAATCGACGAGGTGTATAAGCTAGTGGATGAGGGCAGGCGTAAGGAGACTGAGACTAAGAAGGCGAAGAAGAAGAGCAGGAAGAGGCGTAAAGCTAAGAGGAAGAGACGCCGGACGTAAGTTTAATAATCCATCTCGGATAAACGCCCATGGCCTTACCAATAGGCGGACCTGAGGAGGTTCCGCATATTGAGGTCGACGAGGAGACTAAGGAAATTATCAAAGAGATGTTGTCTCAGATGGAGAACCCCGTGGAGATCAACTTCTTTACTAGCGAGGCTTGCGGCGGTAGGGAGACCAACTGGTGCGTCCCCACCGAGGAGTTGTTAGACCTCCTCGTCCAATTGGCGCCGGAGGGGAAGTTGAAGGTGAATAAATACCGCTATGAGAAAAACGCAGATGTTTTTAAGAAATTTGGCGTGGAGCCGCAGAGAGTGCCAGTGGTTTACTTCGGAGACGGCTTTATTAGATACCTGGGGGCGCCCATGGGGGAGGAGGTGAGGGCTTTTATCGAGACTGTGGTTAGGCTGAGCACTGGGAAGACGGGGCTACGCCAGAAGACTAGGGCAGAGCTGTCGGCCATCGCGCAGTCTGGGCCTAAGAGGGTGTACGTACTTACATTCGTCACGCCGAGCTGTCCGTACTGCCCCTACGCCGCCTTAATGGCAAACATGTTTGCCTACGAAAGCAGGGGCAAGGTGGTGTCCATGGTGGTGGAGGCTTTTGAAAACCCAGACATAGCAGACATGTATGGAGTCACAGGCGTCCCCACAGTTATTCTACAGGCGGAGGACGCCGCCGTTGGCGACGTGGAGTTCGTGGGGGTGCCCCCCGAGCACGAGCTCTTGGCTAGGGTTAAAAACCACATGGGCCTCACGGCGTGAGGATTAGGCTCGTCACGAAGAACCCCCACAAGATTTTAGAAATTGTCCAAATCTTAGAGCCCCTGGGCGTCGGGGTGGAGCCGTTAGACGCGGAGAAGGTGGAGGTTCAACACGACGACGTGGCGGAGGTGGCTCGGAGAGCCGCCGAGGCTTTATGCGGCCTTGGGGACTTCGTAACTGTGGAAGACACAGGGCTTTACATAGAGTCTCTGGGAGGCTTCCCAGGGCCCTACGCAGAATATGTATACAGAACCATAGGGCTGAAAGGCGTCTTAAAGCTCTTAGAGGGGGTGGAGGACAGGAGGGCTGTTTTTAAATGCGCCGCTGCGATCTGCGTCGGAGGCGAGGTAAAGGTCTTCGTGGGGGAGACCAGGGGCCACGTGGCTAAGGAGCCCAGAGGGTCCGGGGGGTTTGGGTACGACCCCATCTTCGTGCCCGAGGGGTATACGCAGACATACGCAGAGCTGGGCACGGAGGTAAAGAACAAGATTTCTCACAGAGCGAAGGCGTTTTCCGCCTTGGGCAAGTGGCTGGTGTCTAGTAATTTATATAAATAGGGGCGTATCTAAAGTTGTGGATCTCTTTTCACGGCCTGTGATTGAATTTGCCACTAAAAACGTAGTTACTGTAAACGAGAGGGAGAAGGTGCTCAACGCCATGAGGACTATGGTCAGCCTAGACATTAGGAGGCTTCCCATAGTTAAGGGAGACAAGCTGGCGGGGATAATCACAATGCTGGACATTTTAGACGCCATATACTCGTGGGTAAGCGACAAAAGCGCAGAGGGCTCTCTTTACAGCGACATATATATGAAAAGCGTTATTGAGGTGGGGACGAGGAGCGTGATTTCGGCCCGGCCTGAGACTCCGGTCAGCGAGGTTATCTCTCTATTTCTCCGCCACAACTTCGGCTCTATGCCCATCGTCGACGAGACGGGGCGGTTGGTGGGCATTTTCACCGAGTGGGACGTGTTAAAGGTGGCGTCGCAACTCGACTTCCCCCACAGAGTCCGCGACGTGATGACGAGGATCGTCTACGTGCTGACGCCGTACTCCACGGTGATGGACGTCTTGGAGGGCATTACAATCTACAAATTTAGGCGGTACCCCATTGTAGACGAAAGCGGCCGCGTAGTCGCCATGTTACACGCCAAGGACTTGTTAAAATACTTCGCCGATGAGGAGGTCGTGCAGAGGATAAAGCAGGGGGCTGTGGACGAGGTCTTAAACGCCTACGCAATAAACATCGCCAAGTCGCCCATCTTCCTCGCCAAGCCGAGCGACCCAGTCGTAGACGTTATTAAAAAGATGTTGGAGTACGACGTGGGCGGAGTCCCCGTAGTAAGCGAGGAGGGGAGCACGGTAATTGGAATGGTCACTGAGAAGACTCTAATGCTCTTGTTTGAAGAGTCTCAGCAGTAGCCTATCCCCTTCTCAACAAGAGGATTGCCAGTATGAAAAGCGCAGTGGCTGAGGCTATTGTGGCCCCCGCTAGTATGGAGGTGAGCAGGCTGGGGGCGGCCACCACTGCTGGGAACTCAGACCAGCACTCCACTGACAGCAGTTGGGCTTGGTATACCTCAACGTTGCTCTGAGACAAGACGGGCTGTATCACGTTGTTTCGGTTGTCGCGGCAGGTCACCTTGGCCTTTGGGTCTTTTACGGCCACCACAGCCACCTCCGTACCCTTGACGCAAGAAATGTAGAACCTAGGCACGTCGCCCCGCACGCCGAGCGTACATGTGGGGTCTGCGTACCAGATGCCAAACACTGTGTAACTGCCATTGCTCCTCCACTCGCCTACTCTTGGAATTTTTATAGAAGACCCGTCTATCACAAGAGTGCCGTTTGTATACGTCGCCGTGAAGTTCCCCGAGGGCCCGCTTACAAATATCGTCGCGGCGTACGCCACAGCGGCGGCAAGCACTAAGGCCAGCAGAAGAGGCCTCATGTAGCCGACGTACGAATAATTTAATAAACGTTTTGTTTTGCGTGGTTTTTCACCTGCTTCACCCGCTGATTAGAGAAGCCTTAAGCGAGAGGGGCATTTCCGAGCCCACGGAGCCTCAAGCCAGGGCCATACCTGAGGTACTCAACGGCCACAACGTGCTTATAATTGCCCCCACGGGCAGCGGAAAGACAGAGGCCGCGATTTTGCCCATATTGTCAAAAATGTTGGAACTAGGCGTAGAGAGGCCCGGCATCTACGTGTTGTACATCACGCCGCTGAGGGCCTTGAACCGAGACCTCCTCGACCGCATAAAGTGGTGGGGTGAGAGGCTTGGGTTTAGAGTCGACGTAAGACACGGAGACACCGACAAGTCGGATAGACAGAGGCAGAGCAGGACGCCGCCCCACATCTTAATCACCACGCCGGAGATGTTACAGGCTATTTTAACCGGCAGGAGGTTGCTGGAGCACCTTAAAGAGCTGAGGTGGGTTGTGGTGGACGAGGTGCACGAGCTGGCGGAGGACAAGAGGGGGGTTCAGCTAAGCCTAGCCCTTGAGAGAATTCGCTACTACATCGGCCGAGACTTTCAAGTGGTTGGGCTTTCCGCCACTGTGGGCAGCCCGGTGGAGGTGGCGAAGTTTCTAGTGGGAGACGGCAGGCCTTTTAAGGTGGTTATGGTGAACTTCACTAGGTATATGAAGCTAGACGTGGCGAGGCCGAGCCCCACGGAGGAGGACTACAGACTTGCAGAGGCCCACGGCTTCCACCCCGACGTCGTGGCGAGGCTTAGGCTAATTAAGCGGCTTATTGAGGAAAACCGGTCGACTCTCGTGTTTGTAAACACGAGAAGCATGGCCGAGCTTCTGGGCTTCCGCCTCTCCTATTTGTTCAACGATCTGCCAATAGCGGTGCACCACTCCTCTCTGTCTAAAATGGTGCGCATATCCGTAGAGGAGAGGCTCAAGAGGGGGGAGCTCAAGGCCGTCGTGGCCACATCCAGCCTAGAGCTTGGAATCGACATAGGCCACGTGGACTTAGTCATCCAGTACATATCCCCCCACCAAGTGGCTAGGCTTCTGCAGAGAGTCGGCAGGAGCGGCCACAGGCTCTCCGCGGTGCCCAAGGGCGTAATTGTGGCCGAAGACGTAAACGACGTCATGGAGGCCACTGTAATTATCCGAAGGGCTAAGAACGGGCTGATAGAGCCCACCCAAATCCCCCAAAAGCCCTACGACGTGTTAGTAAACCAAATAGTGGCCTTTCTCATACTAAAGCCGAGATGGCGGCTAGAGGAGTTATACGAAATTGTGAGGAGGTCATATGCATACAGGGACCTTACGTTAGACGAACTGAAGAGGGTTGTTAAGTTTATGCAAGACCTATACCCCAGGCTCGCCGTCTATTTTGAAGACAGCGACACAGTGGCGAGGCCTAGGGGGCGCGGCTTTTACAGATACTTCTACGAGACGCTGTCTATGATACCAGACGAGAGGCAGTACGCCGTGGTAAACGACAAGGACGAGCTGGTGGGTACTCTCGACGAGTCTTTTGTAGCCGAGTACGGCAACGTGGGCGTGAAGTTCATATTCAGGGGGAGGCCCTGGCTTATTACAAAGGTGGAGGACCGCAGCATAAGAGTCGTTGAGGTGTCAGACCCCGCCGGGGCGATCCCGAGCTGGGTCGGCGAGGAGATCCCAGTCCCCTACGAGGTGGCGCAGGAGGTGGGAGCACTGCGGAGGAGAGTAATAGAGGCGGGAGACCCCCGCCTGTTGGTGGAGGAGTACGGCGTCAACGAAGAGACCGCCAGGTTTATAGTGGAGGAGCTCCGCAGACACAACGGCCCCCTGCCCGACGACAAGACTGTGGTGGTGGAGCAGTACAGAGAAAACGTGGTGATTATACACGCCGCCTTCGGCACACTTGTCAATAGGACCTTGGGGAAGCTGCTAGGCGAGTTGCTAATTAAGAAGCTGGAGAAGCCCGTGGGAGTCCACCAAGACCCCTACGGCATTATTATCCAGTCCTCGGAGGCGTTGCCGGCGAGCCTCGTGGGCCAGTTAATAAAAGAGCTGGCCGGCATGGACGCCAGGGAGCTGGCCGAGTTGGTGAAATCCGCCTTGGTGAAGTCCGGCTCTTTTAAGAGGAGGATGCTCCACGTGGCTAAGAGAATGGGCGCGGTGGACAAAGAGGCAGACGTCTACAGCGTAAGCATGACGAAACTAGTAGAGGCCTTCAGCGGGACGCCTGTGTTCGACGAGACTATCAAAGAGGCTCTGGAGCGGGACTTAGACTTAGAACACACCACAGAGGTGTTGCAGAGGATTTGGAAAGGCGAGGTGAGGCTGGCGTACGCAGACAGGCCCACGTACCTGGGAGAGGTCCTCTACGAGAAGCTGTCCCACCGCCTTGAGATAATCCCGCCCGAGAGGCTGAGGCGTCTGGTTCTAGACAGCGCAAAGGCGAGGTTTTTAAACCACGCCATGCTCGCCGTCTGTCTAGACTGCGGGTGGTATACGTTAGTGCGCGTCGGCGAGGTGTCGGAGCTTAGGTGCGCCAAGTGCGGAGGAGGCAACGTGGGCGTAGTTAGGGTGGTGCGGAGCGACAATTTTGAAAGAGAGGCGAGGCGAGGCGTCGACGAGGTGAAGAAGACCGCCGAGTTGATTAAGAAGTACGGCTGGGCCGCGCTCTATGCCCTGGCCTCTAGGCTTCCCACAGACGCCGTAGAGGAGCTCCTACTCTCCCTCGACGGGGCCGACTTAAACCAGCTCACAGAGAAGATACTCGAAGCAGAGAGAGAACACCTAAAACAAAGGCTTTTGGAATAGGCGGACGGCGTAGAAGCGGTAGAGGTCCCCCCTGCCAAACTGGGCCAAGTCTCTCCTCAGGTATTCCCTGGCCTTTTCTAAGTCCATGGGCAACACCGCGCCGTTTTTAAAAATAGAGAGGGGCGGCACGTCTCTGTCAACTACGCCGTATACGTGCGAGAGAGGGCCTATGTACTTACCTCCGTAGACCAACGTGCCGATGGCCGTCTTGACAAACTCGGCGAACACGGGGCCGAGTTTTTTATACCTCCGCTGAGAGTACGAGGGCTTTATCTCCCCCAGCGTGTTTTTCAAGTTAGAGACGGTAGTGCCGGCGCCGAAGTTTACAAAAGAGGCGACGTAGGTGTCCCCCAGGTATCCGCCGTGCTGTTTCCTCGTGTATGCGTCTAACACGGCGTTTTTAGCCTCGTCTCTCACCTTAGAGTCGTAGTAAAGCGTAGTCCCAGGGCGTATGTACGTGAAGGGGAGGACCGCCGAGGCGGGGCCCACCACGGCTGGCCCCTCCACGTAGGCGTACTCGTAAATCCTCCCCCTCAAGTAGACGTCGCCGCGGACCACGCCCCCCGCCTCCCCCTTCACCAGTTCCACCCCCACCTCTTTTAACTTAGCCAAAGCCAGCCTCATCACGTTTACATTCTCCTCTAGAAAGTCGGCCAACGTAGTTAACGGCTCTGCGCGTAGTAAGTCGCCTCTGCCCAGCCTCAGCTCAGTCCCCCCGCAGGAGAGGTTCGGCGATTTTAACAAATGGGGGACGCAGCCGACGTGTATAGAGGGGACGTCGGCCTCGCCCTCGCCCAACGTCCGTATTTCAAAACTACAGCCTTCTAAAATCAGGGGTAAGTCCGCCGCAGTCTCGACGTATATCACCACTTTCCCAAACTGGCAAAGCGACAAGGCGGCGAGCTCCACAATCCTAAACCCGCCCGCTATTAAGTAGGGAGGAGGCGTCAGTAGAGGAGGCGCGACGGAGCCCCGTATGGCAATCTCCACGTCAACTTTATATACCCTATATAAAGGTTATGACGGCGCGATGATTGAAAAGGCGGTGAAGAAAATACTGGGGGTAGAAGACTCGCCGAAGTGGCTCGAAAGAGAAGTAGCGAAAAGAATGCAAGAACAGGGACTAGACGTAGAGGGGGCCGTGGGGTACATGGCGCCCTGGCTAAGCCAAATACACAGAGCCAACTTGGCCAAGTTCCGGCCGGGCCGCTCCAGCATTAGAAAAGCCGCCAAGTTCTTAGCGGCTGAGCTTATCGAACGCGCCGGCTTCGGCGTCAGCTTTGTAAACATATTCGGCGACGTCTTCCCAGCCGCCGTAAGAGGGGAGGAGCGGTACACCCCCGTCATACCGCTCCTCGACGACAAGAAAAAATCGCTCTACATAGCCTCAAAAAGCAGAAAATATATGCAAAACATAATCCAGATAACCACCAGCCGCGAGGTAGAGGGGGTAGTAGTAGACGTGGTAAGGCTAGAGAGGCCGCCCTACTACTACCTCTACACAGAGGCCAACATCGCCAAGCTTGTGGAGAACAGCGCCCCCATAACCGCCACCGTCAATAAAAAACTAGAAAAGCTGTACTACTACTGGCGCCACTTTAGAGAAAGAGGCTACCTAGTCCTAGTGGGGCGGGAAATCGGCGGCGTCGCCGCAGACATACTCGCAGTGGGGCTGGGCAAGTACGCGGTGGTAGTAGGCGAAGGCAAGAGAGCCAACAGGCTGAGAAAAATACTAGACGCAGTCTACGTAATTACTTAGCCTGGGCCTGCGCCTTCCTCCTCTCTCTGATCTTGGCAATCTCCCTCTCCAGAAGAGAGATGTGGAAAGACAGCTCCTCGATGCCCAGCCTCTTCGCCACGTCCCTGCCGTACTTCAACAACTCTTCGGCCTCCCCCAGCTTCCCCTTCTTAACCCTCTCCGCAGCCGTGTAGACGATACACTCCACCAACTTCTCCTTAAACTCCAAGGCCTTCCACTTGTTCCCCTCCTTCTCAGCCCAAGCCACAAGCCTCTCCCACCTGGCACAGACGGCCATAGGCGTCTGTTAAGACCTACTTAAAAGCTTTAACAGGACACAACGCCGCGCCACGCCCTGCGAAGAGGGCCGGCCTATAGAGCCTCTATGGCTGACAGCTGGGCTTTTAGCTTCATTAACTTGACGTACTCCTCCTCTAAGCCCAGGGCCCTCGCCGCCTTTAACGCCTTGGCCACCCTCTTGCTTAGCTTCATCGCCACCTCCGGGTTCTTTGCCACTAGGCCCGCCTTTACCTTCCTCACGTAGTCCTCCACGTCTTTAATAACCACGGCTATCTCCTCCGCGGCCAGGTCCGCCTCCACGTCGTCTAGCTGAGGCGCCTTCTTCTGCACGCTCACGTGAAGCACGATGGGCTCCACCAAGACCTTCTCCCTCGGCCTCTCTATGTTGTACTTGCCGAGGAGGTAGCCGGCGATGAGGTAGCGCACCAGCTCCGAGACCCCCTCCAGCCCCTCCCTCTTTGCGAGCTCCTCTAACACTGCCTTTACTTTTCTGTGGACGCGGACGGAGACCACCGCCCCCTCCTTGTCCGGCGCCCTGAACAAATCGCTGTAAGTGAGGTCTAGTTCTTTAATCATGTAACTGAGAGCGGCGAGTTATATACCCCCATCGCCTAAATTCCATATTTCAGCCCTACTCAGCCGCAGTGCGCGTTGGTTTTTTAAAGGCTTATAAACACCGCCCATCAGCGCCACGTGATTTGGCTTATTACACTGCCGTTCATCGCCCTCGCGGCGGCGGGCCTAGTTAGGGAGTACCTATTTTGGAAAAGCGGCGACGGAGAGTTTAGCCAGGGATGCCGCAGAGTCACTGTGATAATCCCAATGCGAGGCGCCGCGCCGTGGACTGAGGAAAACCTCAAGGCAATCACCTCCCAAAAGGCCGGCGCAGAGGTGGAGTACTTATTTGTAGTAGACAGCGCGGAGGACCCCGCCTACAAGCTGGCCGAGAAGTTCGGCAAAGTGCTGATAAGCGAGGGGGAGGGCAAAAGCGCGGCGCTGGCAACGGCCCTAAAACGCGCCGAGGGAGACTGCGTGGTGTTCGCCGACGACGACATTAAGCCGGGCCCCCGCTGGCTGGAGCTCCTCACGGCGCCGCTCTCGCGGCACCACGCCGCCACCACCTACCGCTGGTACCTCGGAAGAGGGCTGTGCCACAAGATACGCCTAGCAATCAGCAACATGGGGTTCCCCGCCATGCTGGACAAGAGGTCTAGGTTCGTCTGGGGCGGCTCCACGGCCATTAGGCGGGAAGTCGCCGAAAAGACCGGGCTGGCCCAGAGGCTTCCAAAATACGTAAGCGACGACTACGCGGTCTACGCCTCCATAAAAGAAGTCGGCGGGTCCATATGGTTTGCAAAAGGCGCCATAGCGCCCACCCCAGACCCCCAGTGCAGAATAGGCGAGGCTTTTAAATGGGGAGTTAGGCAGATTTTAATGGTCAAGTGGCACGCACCCGCCGGATGGTATGCTGGTTTGGCGATATACACCATCGGCTTTGTGCTATCCACCCTACTGCCGTTAGTCGGCCTAGCGGCGGGGAGGCACGAGCTGTTGATAGGCCTCGCCCTGCACCCAATAAACCTCGCCAAAGACCTGGTAAGAGGGAGGGGGGTGAAGAGGCGGGCCGGCATCGACGTGAGTCCCCTCGCCGTATTAGCCACGTGGGCGGTCGGAAACTTCGTCATACCGCTCGCCGTGTGGGCCTCCGTATTCGTTAAGTGCGTAAACTGGAGGGGCAGGAGGATATGCCGGTAGACTACTACGCCGCCGTCTGGGCGGCGTTGAAAGAGGTCTTCACACTTGTCGCCGGGCTACTGGCGGCGATGGGCCTCGGGGAGTATGGCGGGAGAGTAGTAGCGGCGCTGTTAATCGCCTCGTTCTTCTACCTCACCGGCGTGTTTAAGAAGACGAGAAGAATAGTCGGGCTACTACTGGCACTGGCGGTAATACTGGCAGTACTCGGAGCCTACTTTAAGTAAACGACGCCGCGGCGACGAGCAGTTCATGGCGACGCTAGTAGGCGAGCGGCTAGCCTCTCCAAAACAGCGGCAACGGCTAGTTTAATGAAACGCCATTAAGCAACGGGGTCATCGGCCCCTTCTCTTTCAAAAAGAGGCATCATGAGGAGCACGGCAATTGTTATGTAGATGATGAGGAAGCCGAGGGGGCTAAGTACTGAAAAGATGTAAACTCTGTAAATATCTCTAAGGAAGTTGAGGAGTTGGTCGTAGAATGCCAATAGCAACAAGCCGCCGACAAAGAAAAACGCCAAGGCGGCGGCCCTGCCGCTGGCCGTGTAGACAAAGACTGTAAGCAGGATGTGGAGGGCCAGCAACAATACTCGAAGATCGAAGTAGATAACGACTGTTTGCAAGATGTGAAGAGTTGCCAGCATGACCGAGTCAACAAACATGCTGATGCCTCCAGCCAGCGGCCTTCTTTTCTCTACACAACCTCATCTAAACAGATAGAATATAGGGGTATTTATGAGTAAGGAGCGGGACGTGACGCTGTGCGGACAGTCGATGCGTGGCACAAGGCTCTCTCAATTAACCTCAACAAGCCTGATGCCTCGCCGACTATTCTGAACCCTGAGGTCAACGCAGTTTTAACGACGCCAAATTTTTGTCGATCTTGGGCTCAGATAAGCTCTGTGGGGACTTAAAGACGCCGCTTTTCAAATCCGTAAGGAGAGTAGAAAGGCGCCGGGGGTGGGATTTGAACCCACGCCCCCGTATGGGGACGGGCTTAGCATTGGGGGGCCTATCTACGCCTGGCCCGCGCCTTGGACCAACTCGGCCACCCCGGCTTTTATCTCTCAATGAGCGGAGTTTTAAACTTTTTTCTCAGATAAATCTGTGATGAGAGCACGGTTGGAAGACTTGTGTGATTGAAGTGGCCAGGTCTGATTTTAACATTGCGGCTGTAAACGTAGTCGGCACACAGGTGGGCGCCGCTGGCCGTGTTGGCCGGCGGCGGTCTTAAAGACTTGTCGGCGGCTGTTTTTGTATTGTCGGCCTTTAACATTTATATACATCTTTTTGCGCTACGACTATGACTTCGATATATCGGATTCTGGGGCTTGTCCTCTTGATGGGGGCCTTGGCCTCTGCCCAGGCTTCGTCGTTTGGGGTTTCTGTGTCTTACTCTCCTCCTTACGTATATCCTGGCTCGTTGCTACAGGTGTATATAACAGTGTTCTCGGTTCAGAGTTTGAGTAATGTGTATGTGTCTATTGACTCGCCTTTTAAGGTGGTTACTGGGTCTCAGTTTTCGATTTCCCAGCTCTCGGCCGGGGTTCCGTACACCGCCGTTGCGGTGGTGCAGGTGCCTTTTGACGCCCGGCCTGGCTACTACACGGTTAGAGTGACGGCGTATACGCTTACTAGATCTGCAGAGGCTTCTGTAGACTTTGAGGTTTTTCCCTTCGACTTCTCGGCGTTGTTGGTGGCTAGGCCTAGCTACTACGTGGCTGGGCAGCCTGTGCAACTGCCCGTGCTGGTGTTTAACCCGTCTGCCGACTACGTAAAGGCCTCGGTCAAGGCCGGCGGAGACGTGGTGCGTCCGTATCTAAACTTCTCTTCGACTTGCGACGTGGTTATCCCGCCTAGGGGCAACGCCACGTGTATCGTGGCGTTTAGGCTCCCAGAGGGGCTGAGGCCGGGCAGTTATAACGTGACTCTGACCGCCTCGTTGGCCAGCCTCTCGGGCTACGCGGGCTCTGTGACGTTTAGTAAAGTGGTGCAGATAGCTGTCTTAGACGTCCCCAGCTTTAACGTAGTTGCCACCCCCACGCAGCCTCTTTACGTGGGGGTCCCCTCCTGGCTTACCCTGGTGGTCACCCCCGGCTCTTTGACCTCTTTACAAAACGTCACTATAAAGGTGTTGGACGGCGACGGCGTCAGAGTGTTGTCGAGAAGCACGCTTACCGCGCCCGTCTTGACTCAGGTGCAGATACCCGTGCAGGTCCTCGTGACTAGGCAGGGCGTCCTTTATCTGCCTGTGGAGATCTGCTTCTACTCCGGCAGCTGCGCCAGGAGGTACGTGGAGTTGTTCGTGCCCTACGCAGAAATCGTGGTGAACCCCACTTTTAACCCGCCGAGGGGGTACCCGGGCTCTACTTTCCAAGCCTCTTTCGTCCTCCTCGCCAACTACACCGTGGCCAACGTAGACGTTGGGCTCTACTCGCCGTTTAGGCTTTTGGCAATTAGCCCCTCGAAGCTCGCCTATCTTAACCCGCAGACTCCAGTCGCCGTAAACGCCCTGTTGGAAATCCCCTCAGACGCGGCGCCCGGCCTCTACCCGGTGACGCTGAGTGTAGGGGGGAGGAACTATACGTTTTACTACGAGGTTAAGAAGCCGGAATTCGCAGTGGTTGCGAACTTCAACCCGCCTGTTTCTTACCCCGGCGGGCTGGTGGCCGGCACAGTGGCCGTGACGGCGCCTTTTAACGCGGTGAACCTCACCGTCGCCATCTCGTCGCCTCTCAGCGTGCTCGGGTCCTCTACTTTTAAGATACCGCTCCTTCCGCAAGGCCAGCCGTTCACGGCCTACGTCCCCATTAGAGTGCCCGACGACGCGGCGCCCGGCGAGTACCCGGTGTACGTCAGCGTCGGCGGGGTGAACTACACATTTTACATATCTGTGGCGGCGCCTGCGGTGTCTGTACAAAACGTCTTAGTGTCCCCGCCCAGGGTGTTGGAGGGCTTCCCAGCGGCGCAGGTGACCGTCCAGATACTCAACGCGGGGCCCGTAGCAGCGCGCAACGTCTCCGTCACTGTTCTAAACGCCACGCTCGGCCCCAGCACGTATAGAGTAGACTACCTCCCCCCAGGCTCGCCGCTGACTCTCACCTTTGTCTTAGACGCGTCTAAGCTGGGCCCCGGCGTGTACAACGTACCAGTCGTGTTGAGCTACGCGGGCGGCTCCGGGAGGGGCGTGGGGACTTTTGAAGTGGCTAAGAAAGACTCTTTTGACGTGAGGTACGTAGTTCTCAACGCGCAGCCCGGCTCCACGGCGGAGCTTGTGATAAACGTCACAAACCTAGGCCCCGAGACTGCGAAGAACGTCAGAATCACGCTCATGCCCTCTCAAGTCTTCGAGCCGCATGCCTCAAACATCGCAGACGTGGCCACCGCCACCGTGAGGGTCCTGGGCGACCTCCGCCCCGGCGACTTGGCCACCACCGCCTTTCTCCTAGACGTGTCTGACAAAGCCGCGCCGGGCCGCTACTACGTCACTTTGCTCCTGACGTGGAATCAGACCAACTCCTTTGCCCCAGGCGTCCAGTACGTGAACGTGGCCGTGGACGTGAGAGGCGGCTTAGACTTGTTCGTAGTCGTGCCGGCCGTCTTAACTGCGTTGTTGGTGGCGGTGGGCGTCTTCCTGGCGGTTAGGAGAAGGCGCCGTGGATAGCTACGACGTAAATTACGCCAAGAGGGCCACCCCAATACTAGGCTCCGTCGCTCTGTTGGTAATGTACACAGAGGCCATGTTGATGCCGAGCCTGCCGAAGATACAGGCGGAGTTTAACATCACTCCTGCAGACGCGTCGTGGATCTTAACTATATACCTCATAGTGGGGACTATAAGCGCCGCCGTGATGGGCAACCTCGGCGACATATACGGAAAAAAACGAATTTTAACTATCGTAGTCGCAGTGTACGCGGGCGCCGTCACCTTAACCGGCTACGCCCCCAACTTCCCAACGCTGTTAGTGGCAAGGGCTGTGCAGGGCTTGGGAATGGCCATGTTTCCGCTGGCCTTCTCTCTCATCAGAGAGGAGTACCCCCCGCAGATGGTGCCGGTGGCCCAGGGGATAGTAAGCGCCATGTTTGGCATAGGCATAATAATAGCGTTGCCCACGGGGGGATATATTTCGCAGAACTACGGCTGGAGGGCCACCTACCACACCGCCACCCCCATCGCCATGTTACTGGCGTTGTTAATCTGGGCGTACATAAGAGAGAGCAGGTACAAGACGCCGAGGCGGATAGACTACCTCGGCATAGCGCTCTTCGGCGCGGCCGCGGCCTCTTTCCTACTGGCGATTTCTAAGGGGCCGGACTGGGGCTGGCTCTCCCAGAGGGTGCTAAGCCTCTTCGCGCTCTCGGCGGTCTCGTGGGCCGTGTTCATAATTCACGAGGCCACGGCGGAGGAGCCCTTCCTCCCCAGAGACGTCTTTAATAAAAACGTCGTAGCCGCCACCGCGGCCATTGCCATTGTGGCCTACGCCTTTCAGATGAACTCCCAGAACTTGACCTACCTGTTCCAAATGCCGCCGCCCTACGGCTACGGCCTCAACATACTGCAGACGGGGCTGTACATGTTGCCCATCGCCGCGGTGCAGATCGTAGTGGCTCCTCTCGCCGGCAGGTTAATACGACAGCTAGGCGCCAAGGCCCTATCGGCGGCGGGAATAGCCTTCTCTATTACAGGCTACCAGCTGGCGATCCACTACCTCTACAGCGGCGTGTGGACTTTGATAGGGTGCTTAACAATTGGGTTCATAGGACTAACTTTGTTAAACGTGGCGTTGATAAACACTCTGACCTTCTCAGTGCCTAGAGAGCGGCTGGGGGCGGCCACTGGGCTAAACACAGTTTTTAGAAACTTCGGCTCCGCCGTGGCTCCCACAGTGGCTGGGACAGTCTTGACAAACTTCAACACTTATGTGGTGTACAACACCCCCATGGGCCCGATGTACTTCTCAGTGCCGTCTAAAGACGCCTACGTGATAAACATCGACATAGCCACCTTCATGTTCCTGGCCTCTATAATACCCATACTCCTCACGACAGAAGTTGTGAAGACAAATGCTCGACAGGCGTCGACTTAGGTTCATCGTCCTCCTCGGCGTCGTCTCCCTCTTCGCCGACTGGCTTTACGAATCTATGCGCTCTGTGGCGCCTCAGTACTTGGCGCAGTTGGGCGCCACGGCGGCCTTCGTAGGCTTTGTCTTTGGGCTGGGCGACGCCTTGGGCTACGCCGCGCGGTTCGTCACCGGCCCCTTGGCAGATAGGAGGGGCGGCTACTGGCTTGAGACCTTCGCCGGATACGGAATGCAGCTGGCCGCCGTGGCGGGCCTCGTCTTCGCAACTGACATATGGCAGGCGGCCGCGTTGATCTTCTTAGAGAGGTTTAGCAAGGCTCTGCGGACGCCCGCCCGCGACGTACTGATTGCGTCTGCCGGCGGCGAAAAGGCGCGGGGGTCGGCCTTTGGCATACACGCAGCCCTGGACCAAATCGGCGCGATGGCGGGGGCGTCTATGGCAACCGCCATTTTGTTTTTTGGACACACGCCTAGGGACGTCTTCGCCGTCTCCCTCCTGCCGGGAGCCGCGGCGTTGTTTGTGCTGTTATACGCCTACAAGACAGGCGGCGTCTCCCCGAAGAGGAGGGCGGCGACGCGCATCACGGCGCCTCTGCTGAGCTTCGCCCTGGCGCAGTTCCTGCTGGGGGCCTCTCTGGTCCACATCTCGCTCTACATGTATAAAATCTCTTCAGCGCCGTGGCTCGCCTCTCTGCTCTACTTAATCTCAATGGCCGCAGAAGTGCCCCTCTCCTACCTACTGGGGCGGCTCGCGGACAGACACTCGTGGGTCCTATCAACCGCGCCGCTGGCCTCGGCGGCCGCCGCCCTCTTCTTCACGCTGGGATGGCCCCATCTCGTGGCGGGGGCCGTGCTCTACTCCTTAGTCACGTCGTACGCAGACGTCGTCGCCAAGGCCCACGCCTCTAAATACGGCGGCGCCGCCGCCCTGGGGGTCGTAAACGCCGCGTGGGGCCTCGGCCTGTTGGCCGGCGGGTCGGCATACGGGCTTCTAGTAGACGCCGGGGCCGAGCAGTTTGTCGTATACGCGTCTTTTATAACGGCCCTCGCCTCCCTTCTACTGATATGGAAAAGAGGCGGGTCCTAGAGCTGTACAAAAACCTGGCCCCCGTATACGAACAAATCTACAACGAGCAGTGGGAGAAGTACTGGCTCATCTCCTCGCAGGTGGGGCAGAAGGTGGCGGACGCAGGATGCGGCGTCGGCATATCCCTCGAGGTCTTAGACTCGTACGTGGTCTGCCTAGACCTGTCCCCCGACATGTTAAGCCGAGCTAGAGAGAGGAGGGGCATGTGGGGAGAGCTCGTCCAAGCCGACTTCTGGATGCCGCCGTTTAGAGGCGACTCCTTCGACACGGTCTTGTTCATCTCCGCAGAAGACCCAAGCCTCTTCGACCAACTGGCGGCGCTGTGGCTACAAATTTCTCGAAAAGCAATTTTTGAATTCAGGGGGGAGTGGAGGACCTACCAACGTAACTAAAAAATTTCCCCACACTAATCAGGTATGTGATTTGAACAAAACAAATATATTATAGTCTCCCAAGGGGCGTGTATGTCTTATGATCAGTATTATGAGTACCAGGAGTATTACCAGTACGACAATAGGGCTCCCACTGGGATTTGGTACGTAGACCAGCTGCTACAGGGGGGGTTTAGGAAAGGCGAGATCTACCTCGTGGCAGGCGAGGCGGGCCAGGGGAAGACCATCTTCAGCCTCCAGTTCTTAAAGACGGGGGCGGAGCTATACGACGAGCCCGGCCTTTACATCACCATCGACGAGCCCTCTGACGACGTCAAGCGCGGCGTGAGGGAGTCCCTGGGCTGGGACCTAGACGCCTTAGAGAGCCAGAACAAGCTCATATTCGTAGACCTCAGGACGCACTTTAGGACATACGCCAAGGAGGAGAAAGTCACCGCCGACCCAAGAGACATCGCCAAGATCATACTAGAGTACGTGAAGAAGTTCGGCGTGAAGAGGCTGGTGATCGACCCCATAGCCCCCCTGATCATCACGTCGCACACAGACATACTATGGGTCAGAGAGTACATGAGAGAGCTGGTCTTCCAGTTGAGGAAGCTCAAAGACGTCACAACCCTCATGACGTCCGAGATACCCACAGGAGAGAACAAGATAAGCAGATTCGGAGTCGAGGAGTACCTGGCAAGCGGCGTGATTAAGCTCGAGCTAGTGGAGTACAGAGGCTTCGTGTTCAGAGTCATGTTCATCAGAAAGATGAGGTGGACCGCCGTCAGGCCTCAGAAACTTGTGTTTGAGATATACCCCCACTACGGCATATACGTGCTGGACAGACTTGAAAACTTTATGAAACAGATAGATCAGTGGTACGCCACTCTTTCCCAACAACAGGCGCCGCCAGCCACCGCGTAAAGGTTATAACTATCTAATAGGTCCCACACGTGAAGGCGCTGTCTGAGGTGTTTTCCAAGCTTCTGGAGAAGATCAGAGGCGTGGACTACATCGACGAGAAGACTCTGGAGGAGCTGTCCCGCGAGATTCAGAGGGCGTTGCTAAAGGCAGACGTCCCCCTGGACATGGTGAAGTCATTCACCGAGGGGGCTATCAAGCGCATAAAAGAGGAGAAGCCGCCGGCGGGCATACCTCCCCGCGAGTACCTGATATACGTCTTGTACGAAGAGTTGGTGAAGCTTCTCGGTGGCGAACAGCCGGCGGAGTTTAAGCCGAGTAAGAGGCCTTACGTAGTCCTCCTCCTCGGCGTGGAGGGCAGCGGTAAGACCACGACGGCGGCTAAGCTCGCCAAGTACTTAATGAAGCGGGGGTACAGAGTTGGCCTAGTGGAGACCGACACCATAAGGCCCGCCGCCTTCGACCAGTTGAAGCAACTCGCCGAGAAGATAGGGGCGCCTTTCTACGGCGAGAGGGAGGGGAGAGACGCGGTGGGCATAGCGGCGAGGGGGGTGCAGAACTTCAAGAACATGGACGTCGTCATTGTGGACACGGCGGGGAGGCACAGAAACGAGGAGGAGCTCTTAAAAGAGGTGAAGGCGATATACGACGCGGTGGCGCCCGACGAGGTCGCCCTCGTGATTGACGCCACGGTGGGCAAGCTGGCGGCGTCGCAGGCGGAGGCCTTTATGAAGTATCTCCCAATACACACCGTAATTATCACTAAGATGGACTCCACGGCGAGGGGCGGAGGGGCCTTGGCCGCCGTTGCCAAGACTGGCGCCAGGGTGAAGTTTATCGGAGTCGGCGAAGACGTGGACGAGCTGGAGCTCTTCAACCCGAGGAAGTTCGTGGCGAGGGTGCTGGGGATGGGCGACTTAGACTCCCTAGTGGAGCGGGTCAAGGCGGTGTTCGAAGAGGAGAAGATCTTAGAGGAGATAGAAAGCGGCAGGTTGGACCTGCTCACCTTCAAGAAGCAGATAGATGGGCTGTTAAAACTAGGCCCGCTGAGCAAAGTGTTCCAACTACTGCCCTCGGCCATGGCGTCTAAAATCTCCGAGGAGCAGATAGAGCTGTCTCAGAAAAATTTGAAGAAGTGGAAGGCCATACTCAGCTCCATGACGGTGGAGGAGTTGAAAAACCCCGAGATTCTAAACGCCTCTCGCATACGTAGAATAGCCCTGGGCGCGGGGGTGACGCCGAAGGACGTAAAAGAGATGTTGACCGTGTACGAGAACATGAGGCGCATGTCTAAGCTGTTGAAACGCCAGCTACGCGCCAGAATGCCGCGGTGAGGCGCTTTCTGGTATTTACGACGCTGGAAAAGTTCTCACAGCTCCCACACATACACGCCAAGATACTTGTGGCCGGCCTCCTCGTGTCCAACGGCGTTAGGAAAGACGCCGAGGTGGCCTTTTACTTAGTGGACAGGGGGGTCTTGGTAAGAATCCTCGGCGACAGGGTAAGGAGGCTTTTCCCAGACGAAGAGTCGTCGGTGGGCTTTCTTAGAAAGGCCTTTTCCCAGCGGCCTCAGCCCGGCGTTGTGGTAAAGAGGGGGGACCCGCAACTCGTGGGGGTTGTGGCTGGCCCCTACGCCCCCCGGCGGTGTCTCCCCAGCCCCCCGTTTACCTACGTCATACCTCTCGTGGAGTATAAAGTGGAGTACCACTGCGGCGTGGGGCTTGGAGACCTCCCCCCACACCACCAGGTGGCTGTATTAAACATCGAGGTGGATAGGAAAACCATATATACCGAGTAGATGAGCCACCCCACGTGGACGTCTTAAAAAAGTCGCTTGAGATACTCAGCGAGTACCCTCTGTGCGACAGTTGCCTAGGCCGCCAGTTCGCCCAGCTTGGCTACGGCCTGGAGAACAGAGAGAGGGGGGCTTCCATTAAGACTCTGCTCCACATGGACTTAGTGTCTAGGTACAGGGCGGGGGAGGACGTGCTGAACGCGTTGGTAAGCCTCGCGAAGGTGCACAGACCCACGGCGAAGTTCCTCCAAAGCGTGGGGGTCTCCGTGGAGGAGGCCAGGTGTTACATATGTGGCGGCTTGCTAGACAACGTAGAAGAAAGGGCCTCAGAGGCGGCCAAGGCCCTGGAGGGCATCGACTTCGCCACCTTCTCTGTGGGCACCGTCATTCCGAAGGAGGTGCTGGAGAGGGAGGGCGAGGTGGTGAAGAAGTTCATGGTCACCACGGGGGAGTCGGTAAAACACGAGATAAACCGCCGGATTGGGAAAAGGCTACTCCGCCTCTTACCCGACAAGCGGGTCGACAAGCTGAGGCCGCACGTGGTGGTAAAGATAGACTTCGTCGCGGGCAAGGCGGAGGTGTTGAGAAACCCCGTGTTGATAGAGGGGGTCTACCTAAAGCTGAGTAGGAGGATTTCACAGGTGAAAAAATTCGGCGGGGTAAAGGCCTCCCTCTTCGAAAAACTTCAATACATACGTGACGTCTTCGGCGGAGTGGAGCACGTGGTCCACGCCGCCGGCAGAGAAGACGCCGACGTTAGGATGTTGGGGACCGGGAGGCCAGTGGTGGTCGAGGTAAAGCAGCCTCGGCGCTACGGCTCAGAGGTGCCGCCTCTGGCAGACGGCGACGTCGTCTTTACGCCGCGCGGTCTGGCGGATAGAGGCGACGTGAAGACTTTGAAAGAAAAGGCTAAGACAAGCATTAAGCTTTACCGCGCCTTGGCGTTTTCTGAAAGGGCCCTTTCCCAGGAGGACGTGGCTAAGGTGGGCGAACTCGCCGGTCGGACCGTGACTCAGTACACGCCCAGGAGGATTAAGAGGCTCCACCCAAAGAAGAAGAGGGTAAGAATGGTGTACGAAGTGGTGCCGAGGCTGATAACCCCCCACGTGTTGGAGCTGTACGTCAGGTGCCAAGGCGGGCTGTACGTAAAAGAGTTCCTCCACGGAGACGGCGGCAGGACTACGCCGTCTGTGGCTGAGATTTTAAACACGTACTTAGAAGTCCTTGAGCTAGACGTGCTGGCCGCTGAATAAATATTAAATGGTCTGTTAAAAAGGCCATGGAACAGGCTTTGGTGGTAAACTTCGGCGGGCAGTACGCACACCTCATCGCGCGGCGGATTAGAGAGGCGGGGGTATTCGCCGAGATCGTCCACCCAGACGACGCAGTAAACGCGGCAAAGAGGCCGGAGGTAAAGGCTATCGTCCTTTCTGGAGGCCCTGCCTCTGTATACGAGGAGGGCGCCCCCGACGTAGACGCCGAAGTTCTCCAACTGGGCAAGCCCGTGTTGGCAATCTGCTACGGCCACCAGCTTGTGGCGAAGAAACTAGGCGGCGTGGTAAGACGCGGTAAGGGGGAGTACGGCAAGACTTTGGTAAAGGTGTTGGAAAGAGACGTCTTGTTTGAAGGCTGGGGCGACCAAGAGGTGGTGTGGATGAGCCACGGCGACTACGTGGCCGAGCCGCCCCCCGGTTTTTCCGTGCTCGCCGTGTCGGAAAACGGGTACATCGCCGCGATGAGGGGGGGACACATATACACGGTGCAGTTCCACCCCGAGGTCGCGCATACGGTAAAGGGGAGGCAGCTGTTTGAAAACTTTCTGAGAAAGGTGGCGGAGGTAAAGGGCGTCTGGAGGCCCGAGGAGCAGATTCCGAGGCTGGTAAACGAGATTAGGGAGCAGGCCTCAGACGGCGACGTAATTATCGGCGTCAGCGGCGGCGTAGACAGCACAGTCACCGCCCTGCTGGTCCACAAGGCGGTGGGGAGCCGCGCCAAGGCCATATTTATAGACCACGGCCTGTTTAGAGAAGGCGAGCCGGAGAGGGTAGTGTCCATGTTGAAAAGCCTAGGCCTAGACGTCTACTACGTCGACGCCTCGGAGAAGTTTTTGAAAAGGCTCGAGGGGGTGTCAGACTGCGAGGAGAAGAGGAGGATAGTGGGCGAGACTTTTGCAGAGGTCTTCACAGAGGCGGTAAGGCAGTTCCCCAACGCCAAGTACCTAGCCCAGGGCACGCTTTACCCAGACGTAATAGAAAGCGGGGCGGTAAAGGGCGCCGACAAGATCAAAAGCCACCACAACGTCGGGGGACTGCCGCAGTGGTTCAACCTAAGGCTGATCGAGCCGCTGAGAGAGTTTTACAAAGACGAGGTAAGGGCGATAGGGAAAGCCCTGGGGCTACCCGACGAGGTGGTTTACCGACACCCCTTCCCCGGCCCCGGCCTCGCCGTGAGAATCATGGGGGCGTTTACCCGCGAAAAGCTCGAAGTGGCGCGGAAGGCGGGCAGGATAGTGGAAGAAGAGTTGGAAAAGGCCGGCCTACTGCGAAAAGTGTGGCAGGCCTTCGCGGCGGTAGGCGACGACAAGTGGGTGGGGGTAAAGGGAGACAGACGCGCCGTGGGGTACGTGGTGACGGTAAGAGTTGTGGAAAGCGAAGACGCCATGACCGCCGACTGGTCGCGGATACCACACGACGTGCTGGAGAGGATATCCCAGAGAATCACCTCAGAAATTCCACAGGTGGTAATGGTCACGTACGCAGTCACGTCTAAGCCACCTTCTACAATAGAGCCCTGTTAGGTCGGCCCTACCGGCCCCGTCCTCACGCAGCCCCGCCACCACGGGGCAATCCGACGGGCGGGGAACCGGGGGTGTCTCAATATTTATACTACTTTAAAACTCTTTCCCATGTACCTAGGCAGGAGGTTCGCCATAGCCACCGAGAGCTTTTTGGCGACAAGGGCGGGGTACGAGGCGTACAAGGCCGGGGGCAACGCCGCAGACGCCGCAACAGCGGCGTCCATAGTGCTTACATACACGCTACCGCACCTGGGGGGAGTCGGCGGCGACTTCCTCGCCCTAGTACACAGAGGGGGGAGGGTAGACGCGGTGCTGGGGCTGGGCTGGGCCCCCCGCAGAGTCCCAGAAAGGCCGCCGAGGAGGGGGATTGAGTCCGCCGTAGTCCCGGGCTACGTGGCGGGGATCGCCGAGTTTCACAAAAGGTTTGGAAACCTAGAGTGGGGCGCCGTAGTAGACCTCGCCCTTGAGGCCATGAGGCAGGCCGCCATGCACCCCTCTCTAGTAGACGCGATTAGGAGAAACCGGGAGCTGTTGGAAAAAGACCCCGGCGGCCGCATATACTTAGAGCTGCCCACGGAGCCCGGCTCGCCCTACCGAATAGAGCCTCTGCTCAAGCTCTGGGAGAGGCTTCGGGAAGACCCCCGGCTCTTCTACGACGAGGTTGCCCACGACGTTTGTAAAATGGGGCACTTCGAATCCGACGACTTTAAGAAGTTTATGCCGGAGGTAAGAGACCCCGTCCACGTCGAGTACGAGGGCTGGCGCCTCTACGAGGCGCCTCCCCCGTCGCTCGGGTTCGTAGTCCTGCTGGCGGTCAAGCTGGCGGAGCCCGCCAGGGGGGCCTTCACATACGAGAGGATTAGAAATACGATAAGGGCTTTGAAAAAGGCTCACTGGGCCAGAGACGCGTATCTACACGACGGCGACGTCCCTGTGGATAAAATCCTAAGAGGCGAAGCGCCCCTGGGCGAGGCCGCCGGCCCGGAGCCCACCGTCGGCACGACGTACCTCGCGGCCGCAGACGAGGAGCTGGTCGTGTCGGCGATACAATCCCTATACTACCCGTTCGGCTCGGGCGTCACAGAGCCCAAGTGGGGCGTGACGCTTAACAACAGGGCAAGCGACTTCACCACAGGGCTAAACAAGGCCGCCCCCCACAAAAGGCCGGCGCACACCCTGTCGGCGGTGGTAATGGAAAAAGAAGACGACGTATATGCGTTAGGAGCAAGCGCGGGACACTACAGACCCGCGATATATACACAGCTGATACAAAACATCGCCGTGTACAAAATGGACGGCCGCAGCGCCGTGTGGGCCCCCAGGTTCATATGGCTGGGAGGCGACTCGGCTAGGGCAGAGGAGGGCTGGGAGGCGGGCCCCGGCGTAGAGACGGTAAAATACCCAAGCAGGATGGGCGTGGCGTCTCTAGTCAGGAGAAAAAACGGCGTAGAGGCAGTGGCCGACATAAGAGGAGACGGACTCG
>JAVZUI010000010.1:0-13354 GCA_038879095.1 Pyrobaculum sp.
AGGAGGGCCACCAGCTGACTAGTTTCCATAAGTTATATTTTTCTTATAGATATAAAAATCTAATTCCGCTTCAATGCGGAGTCACGGATAAATTCCCCACAGTTCGAGAGTTCCATGTCTGTAAAATTTGAAGTGGTCGACGTCCCCATCCCCCAGGGCTGTAACGTAATAGTAGGACACGCACACTTCATCAAGACTGTGGAAGACCTCTACGAGGCGTTAGTGACGTCCGTCCCAGGGGTGAAATTCGGCGTGGCCTTCTGCGAAGCCTCTGGGAAAAGGCTAGTGAGGCACGAGGGCAACGACGACGAGTTGAGAAAATTAGCAATTGAAGTATGTAAAAAGATAGCCGCCGGACACGTCTTCGTCGTGTACATCAAAAACGCCTGGCCTATCAACGTGTTAAACGCCATAAAAAACGTCCAGGAGGTGGTGAGGATATACGCCGCCACTGCAAACCCCCTCAAAATCATAGTGGCCGAGGTGGAGCCTGAGAGGAGGGGGGTAGTAGGCGTGGTGGACGGCCACTCGCCCCTCGGCGTGGAGACTGACGCAGACAGAGAGGAGAGGAAGAAGTTCCTACGCGAAGTCGTAAAATACAAACTTTAAACCAAAAACGCGCTGGGCTTATTTTCGGTACTTTTAATGAAGTTAGAGATATAGGGGATGAGATTCATTGCATGAAGTGGACGTTTGTAATCGGCTTAATTGTCGTCGCCCTGGCCGCAGGTCTGTTATTACTAACTGCCGAGAGCCCCAATGCCGAGCCCTGGCCCCGCTTGGAGGAGCTACGCCTGTTCATATCTCCCGACAACGGAACCGGCACGTCCAAGTTTGGAGTATGCGGCTTGCAAATAATGGGGAAGGGCAAGTTTTACAGGGCTGGAGAGGAGCTGTGGTACCCCATTAAAGATATTGAGGGGTTGCCCGAAGACTTGAAAAAAGCCTACTCAGAGCCTGCGCGGGGCAAGGCGTCGTTTATCCCAGACAGAGATGGGTACGTCTTCAGCCTCGTGGTGCTTCCCACAACGGGCTATGGGCTGGGTGATTTGAACATATATCTGCAGGAGAGAAACGTCACCGCTGTTGGCATGGGCCTAGACGTGTCTGTGAGGGAGGTGGAGGAGGGGGGTAGGCGCTATACGGTATTCTTCACTGCGGTGGAGGGAGTGGGGAGCCGCAACGCAACGGTTGTGTTTATATGCGGCGGCGATAAGGACGCCGTCTTGAAACGGGCCCAGGAGGTGAGGGAAGAGCTGGCGTCGTCTCAGTAGCCCCCTCTTTTTTATTTAAAATGTAGTTTTTCGTAAGTTTGCGTGTCGGCGGCAAGCAGGGTTAACCTCGCCACGCTTCTCTTCTTTACTGCGAACGGCATCGCCATCGTGGCCATTCCGCCGTATCTCCGGGATTTGGGCGTCATGGACGAATTCGTAATTGGCTCGATTGTCTCTACGGCGTTTTTTGTCTCCATTGTGCTTAGGCCTCTTAGCGGGCTACTTGGTGACCGCCTCGGCTATTCTAAGGTGTTGAAGGCCGGGCTCCTCTTCGCGGTTGTGGCCCAGGTGTTGTACCTACTCCACAGCCCCACGTGGGTGCAGGTGGGGAGGGTTTTCCACGGCATGGCGATAGCCACCTTCCTGCCCATGTCTATAGCCACGTCGGTGGCCGAGGGGGCTAGGGCGATGGCTTCTAGGTCTCTGGCCGTGGGCATAGGCAACATCCTCGGCCCCCTGCTGGGCTCTGCCATATACGACTGGGGCGGCGCCTCTTTTTCATTCTTTGTGGCAACCGGCATTCACCTCATAAACTTCCTCTTCGTGAGGGGGCTGGGGAGCAACTCCAGTGGGGGTTCTGTAAGGCAACCCGCCGTTTTGGAGAAGAGGCTATTTTTGTTTATGGCTCTGTTGACCATCTACGCCATGACTTACATGAGCCTCTCGACGTTTATACCTGTAAGACTTAAAGACTTGGGGCTTCCGATTACGTACTGGGGCCTCTTCTCCTCGGTGGGGGCCGTGGCTAGTCTTGTGCCGCGCGCCTTCCTCCTTAGGTACAACTGGGTAAACCCCCTCACTGCCGCCTTAGCTACGGGGGCTACGCTGTTGGGGCTGTACGCGGTCACATTTGCCGAGGATCCAGTTGCCTTTGCTCTGGCAGGAGCTGTGTACGGGCTGGGACAGGGCGCGGTTGTTGTTACATATCAAATTCTCGCCTTGGCGGGGAGCAAAAGGGCCGGATTGGCCAGCTCCATATACACCATGGGGTGGGACTTGGGGTCAATAACAGGTCCTCTTATAGGCGGCTTTTTGGTAGAGTCTGTGGGCTATTCTGCCCTACATGTACTACCGCTTACGTTGTTAATCAACGTAGCCGTCTTGGCTACATACGCCGCCATTAGGCGAGCCGCCGCGTAAACTAGTTATTTAGTGGATTTGAAATTTGGCGTGGGATTTCTAGAGGCGCTTGTGGCCGACACGGGGCGGGAGGTGGTGTATATAAAAACTGACGAGGCGGAGAAGCCGGAGGTCTGTTGCCCAGTGGAGGCTGTGTTGAGAAGAGAGGTGGCTGAGGCGTTTTCTTCGCTTGGGATTTCTCACCTATTTCGACATCAGTTCGACGCGATTAATAGCATAAGGGCGGGGAGGGACACCGTAATAGTTGCCGGGACTGGGATGGGGAAGACGGAGGCCTTTCTGGCTCCCATCTTAGAAGACTCTCTGGAGTCCCTGGGGGGCCCCGTGGCGCTTGTCCTCTACCCGACGAAGGCGCTGGCCAGAGATCAGCTGGCGAGGCTGAGGAGGTTTTCCGACAGGCTGGGCGTGAGGGCGATGGCTTACGATGGGGATACGCCGCAGAGAGAGCGGCGCCTCTTATACGAGTCGCCGCCCCACATTATTGTTAGCAATCCGGACATGGTAAGTCAAGCGTTGATGCATGTGGCCAAGTTCCGGGACTTGGTCCGGCGGGTGAAGTACTTGGTGTTAGACGACTTCCACGTCTACAGCGGCGTCTTCGGCTCGCATATGTACTACCTGTTGAAAAGGCTGAGGAGGTTTAAGAGGCCGGTGTACATAGCCACCAGCGCCACTGTGGGCAACCCCTCGGAGTTTGCCCAGTCTCTTTTCGAAAGCGACCGCGTCAACGTGGTGTGGGGTCCTCTCGGCAGGAGGGGGACGCTGGTCCAGGCGCTGGTTAGGCCGAGGTTTAGGTCTAAGTGGGCAGAGGCCGCGAAGGTGGCGGCTCTCTGCATAGAAGAGGGGGTAAGGTGCCTAGTCTTCACAGACAGCCACAAGTACAGCGAAATTATTTACAGAGCGTTGAAGATGGCAGGCTTGGGGGACAGAGTCGCCGTACACAGGGCGGGGCTCGACCCGGAGGAAAGGCGGTCGGTGGAGGAGGCCTTTAAGAGGGGCCATGTGGACGTGGTTATAACCACCCCCACGCTGGAGCTTGGCATCGACATAGGCGACGTCGACGGCGCAGTGCTTGCCTCAATCCCCCCGTCCTACAACCGCTACTTACAAAGGATTGGGAGGGTGGGGCGGAGGGGGCAGACTGGGTACGTGGTGCAGATATTGGGCAACGACCCCATTTCTCAATACTACAGGAACTACCCGCACGAGTTTTTCTCCAGGTCCCCCGAGCCCCTTGGCTTTGAAAAAGAAAACGAAGACGTGGCCTCTTTGCACCTACTCGCCGCCGCCTCAGACATGCCGCTTAGGGTAGACGAGGTGGGGGGCTTTGAAAAGACGTTGGCAGAGTCTCTGCTCAGCAGAGGGTTGTTAAAGAGAGTTGGGAGCTACCTCCGCATAACTCCAGAGGGTAGGGAGGCCCTCGAGGCTCTGAGCCTACGGGGGTCTCCGCACGTAGTTAAGATAAAGACCCGAGACGGGAGAGTGTTGGGAGAGCGCGAGCTGCCTCTAGCTCTGTACGAACTGCATCCAGAGGCCATATACATGCACGGCGGCCGTACTTACGTCTCAAAGAGCCTCGACTTAGAGCGGAGGGTGGCCGTAGTAGAGCCCGTCGACGCTGAGGACCTAGTGACGCAGGCCTTGGAGGACATGGAGCCGGAGGTGGTGGAACTGCACGAAGAAGGAGTCGTCGAGGGCGTGCACTACCAGTTTGGAAGACTGAAGATCAAGATTACAGTTTATGGATACGCCTTGAAACGGTTTACCACTGAAGAGTCACTGGGGGAGTACCCCGTGGAGCCGTTGTCTTACCAGTTTGAGACTAAGGGCGCCGTTTTTTACATGCCTATAGTTAAGTTCAGCTCTAACGACGCCTTGGACTGGGAGGCCAGGGCAAAGGGGTACCACGCCACGGAGCACGTCTTAATCTCAGCCACGGAGATCGCCTTGGGGGCCGCCAAGACCGACCTCGGCGGCATTTCCTACCCCGACGGCGTGATTGTTATCTACGACTCCCACGTCGGGGGGAACGGCACGACGAGGCTATTGTTGCGAAACTTTAGAAGAGTCGCCGAGGTCGCATACAGGATCGTGAGGGGGTGCGACTGCGTCGACGGGTGCCCGAAGTGCGTGTTTTCGCCATACTGCGGCAATAACAACAAGATGCTGTCGCGTAGGAATGCGATTAGGGTTCTGGAACACGTCTTGCAGAGGAGGGGCGAGCCGGCGTTGCGAGAGCTCCCTAGAGAAAAGGGTATCGTCTAGTTACACCAGACTGTCGGCGCAACGTCTTCAACGTAGACGTGGAGGCGGCCTTCTACCAAATAAGGTTAGGCTACAGAGCCTCCGACCGTTGAACGCGGCGGTGGCGCTTATGGTTCGTCCCAGCCCTCACAGGTGTGTAGGGCGCTCGGCCTAAGCCGCCTCACCGTCAGAGACGTCCTCGCCTACGTGAGGAGGCAGGCGACAGAAGACTACGACACGAGACGCCGCATAGCCGCCTCCCATCTCCGTTAAAACTTTTTTCTCTGTGAAGTTCTCCCTCTCTAAACGCGAAGAGCTGGTATACGAGACTGTCAAAAGGCTGTGTATTGAAAAGGGTTGCCAGGGCTACGTGGCGCAGTACGAAGAGGCGGCCGGCCTCCCGAGCTCCACCGTCAGCACAGCTGTGAGGCGGCCCTGGGGCTGATCGCCGTGACGCCGCCCAGAAGCCGAATATACTGCCCAGAGGTTTGCAAAAAAGCCGGCTTAGCGTAGAAGGACAACCCCGAGTTTTACAAATTCGTTGCACGCGCAAAGAGCCCAGAGTGAAGAAAGGCAAAAAGGCATGGTACTTCCACCTCAACAAGACTGAGCTAGAAGAAGTAGAAAAAGGAAGATCGTGAACAATCCACTGACGTGGGCCTCCGGGCAGGTCAGTGGAGGCGGCCCCTCCTTCGCTAAACTGTGTAAAACATGCCGAGGATGGTCGCTGGCCGCAGGACAGCCCCACGAAATTTTCGACGAAGTGTCCTGCGCCGCAGGGAATCTCGGCGATTTTTCGGCGTTGTGTTCTGCGTCTAACTTTGTCAAAGGTGTTTTTATTCAATATCTTGTACGTGGGGCAGGGCCGGCCCCCGCCTGGTCACAGACCTCTACAAGGCCGAGATAAATGCAACCTCTCCCACGAACTGACAACTAGAGGTAAACCTCACTTAATTTAAGGCCACTTAATCCAAGTATACCAGCCCCTCGTCGTCTATCTGCTCGGCGCACTTGCCGGCCCTCACCGACTTGACCCTGTGTGTGTGAAGCAGATCTTTCGCGGCGGCGAGGGCCTCCTCGGGCACGCACAGCTCTCTGTCCAGCGGCTCTGCCAGGCTCATGCCGCGGCGGTTTTTGTAGCGCCAGACCGCGCTGTTTATCTTCTTCACGAGGTCGAAGAGCTTGGCATCTCCCTCGCGCCACTCCTCGGGCGGGTCCTCGATCTGCTCGTCATGTATCGAGCGGCCGTAAGCCTCGCGCCATATTTTGTCGGTCACAAAGGGCATTATAGGCGCCAGCAGTTTGAGGCTGTAGTTCAACACGGCGTACAGCGTCCAGATGGCGGCCTCTTGCTCTTCTTTTGTGAAGCTTAGATCTCTGTTGTAGGCCCTCGACTTCGCCAATTCGATGTAGTGGTCGGCGAATTCATGCCATATGAAGTTGTACAAGAGGTGGGCCGGCTCGTATACGTCGAAGTCGCTGTACGCCGCTATGACTCTCTTCGCCGTTTCGTACAACTTGGCAAGCACGGCCTTGTCCGCCGCAGTAAGCGGCGGCCGCGACTGGGGCTGTGGGAACGACGTGACGAATCTGGCTATGTTCCACACCTTTGTGACAAACTCCTTGCCTTCTCTTATCACTTGTTCGTTGTAGCGGTAGTCGCTGCCGAGCCTCCCCGCGGCCGCCGCCCAGAACCTGACGGGGTCCGCGCCGTATTTCTCCACAGGCTCTAAGAGATCTATGACGTTGCCCTTGGACTTGTGCATGGCCTCTCCTTTTTCGTCTAGGCCCATGCCGTTTATGCGGACGTATTTAAACGGGATGTCGTTAAACAACAGGAAGGCCCTTAGCAAGGAGTAGTACAGCCACGTCCTTATTATGTCGTAGCCCTGGGGCCTCATGATGGAGTGCGGATACGCCTTGTGGAATACGTTAAACTCCTTAGTGGCGCCGGAGGCGTACATCCACGAAATCGACGAGTCCATCCACGTGTCAAACACGCGGGTGTCGCCTTCGAGCCTCCCGTCTTTACACTGTTCTTTGACCTCCGGCGGAGGCTCGTCGCGCCAAGGCACGTAGTACTCGCCGCCTTTTGGCAAAACCGCCTTCCTCTCGCCGTTTGGCTTGACGCACCACCACACGGGTATCTCCGTGGCGTAGTAACGCCTACGGGAGACGGGCCAGTCGAGCTCCAGCGAACGGATCCAGTCTATTAGAGTCTGCCGATACTCGGGGGGCTTGAACTCCATCTTCTCGGCGAGTTTAATCAACTGTTCTTTAAACTCGACCTGTCGTATGAAGAGCTCCCGCGTTACTATTATCTCCAGGGGGGTTTTACAACGCCAGCACACCGGGACGTTGTGTCTAAGCTTCTCCTGTCTTACCAACAGCCCGGCGGCTTTTAGATCTTCTATAATCTTCGTCCTCGCCTCCCTCACCGTAAGCCCTGCGTACTTGCCCTCTTTTACCCGCCCGGCTTCGTCTAGTATTATCCTAATGGGGAGCTTCAGCTCGTTTACAATCATCAAGTCCCTCGTGTCGCCGAAGGTGGAGATCATGACTAGGCCAGTGCCGTACTGGGGGTTGGCCGCTCTGTGGGGCAGTATGGGGACCACCTGTCCCTCGGGGGGCACCACCGCGTGTAGCCCCTCAAGCCTCTTATACCTGTCGTCCTCTGGGTGGAATATCACCGCCACTGTGGCCGGCAGAAGCTCGGGCCTCGTCGTGGCTATTACGATGTCTTCGCCGGTCTCCTGGACTCTGAACTTTATGTAATTTAGATAGGTGTCCTCCTCCTTGTACTCAATCTCGGGCTCGGCCAGCGCCGTCCTACACCGCGGGCACCACGGCGTGGGCCTCTCAGCCTCGTAGACCAAGCCTCTGTGCCACAGCTCTATAAACGTCCTCTGGGTCATTTTCCTATACTCCGGGCTGTCGGTGCCCTGGGGCCAGTAGTCAAAGGATAGGCCCCACCTCCTTAGCGACGAGACGAACTCCACCTCGTATTTATCTAACTCCTCTTTACATAGTTTAATGAACTGCTCACGGGGCACCTCATGCGCCACTATGTTGTACTTCTTCTCCACCTGCACCTCGATGGGGAGGCCGTTTCTGTCGAGGTAGAAGGGGAACACGACGTCTACGCCGCGCATGCGGAGAAATCTAGCTATCATGTCGAAGTGGGCGTACGACGCCGTCTGCCCTATGTGTGGACGATTGCTTGACAAATAGGGCGGCGGCGTGTCTATAACAAATACGGGCCTCGAGCCGGAAATCTTTGTTTTAAAACGGCCCTCCCGTTCCCACGTCGACAACAGCTCCACTTCCCACTGCGTATTCCACCTAGTGGGTAGCCTTGAGGGCACGGAGGTGTAAAGGTGAAGTTTTTAAAATTGTTCTATAGACGTAAAGATTTAAATATGGTGTGTGTTGCCCCCTAATGCTGAACCGTGAGATTTTCCTCGTGGCCAGTAGCCAGGGTAACAAATTGGCAGAGTTCTTGGTTGAGCTAAACTTCGACCAGCCCGGCATCTTGGCCACCCTGTCTAACATATTTGCAGAACACGACGTCAACATCATTAACATAGCCATCGACGCGCCGCGTCGACACCTTCACTTTATCGTAGACGTCACCATGGCCTCTGAGGAGCAGCTAAGAGAAATGACAAAGCAACTGGGCATGTTCGCCTTCGTCAGGAAAGTAAAGTACAGAGTGTCAAACGTGCCAATCTTTGTCCCGAGGTGGATAATCCACGTCATAAACGGGTCTCCCAGCGTCTCTTTTGAAAAAGAGCTAGTCGGCCTACAGGACTTTGTTAAAATCGCCGAAGAGCTAGGCAGGAGAGACGCCAAGACTATAAAAGGGCTTGTCTCCACTACAGACCTCCTCACAGTAGAAGAGGCCATATACCTAGCGCAGCTACGGGGGATGGCCGTGGTGGAGTCTACGGCCATCGAAGAGGGGAGGCTAGTGGCAAGGCTGTGTAACCTAGCACACCCCCTGGCCCGGAAGTACCTGGAGGCGCTACTAGGCGGCCTGGGGCTCCAGTTTAAGACAGTGGAGGAGGGCAGTTGCCTCCGTCTCGAAGTTTAGGGAGGCGTAGCCGCCTTTTCGAGGTATTTTTCCAACAGCCCAGCCTTGTTAAACAAGTCGCATACCCTACACACTTCTCTTGAAGAGACGGCGCCGCAGTACTTACACCGAGATGGGGCGCCCTCCGCCTCTTTTCTCAACAGCGCCGCTAACTTCTCCCCAAAGGAGACCAAGTTGTATTTGACGGACGGCATCTCCCTCTCCATCGACGCCAAGACGAACTTTAAGTCGTACCGCGGGTTTGTCACGACGTAGGGGCACTCCAACTCCATAAGCGGAATCCCGTGGTAGTAGGCGTATATGGCTATCTCCTCCTCTCTTATGTACTTAAGAGGCTTTATGCGAGGTATCAAGTCCTTCTCCTCGGCGTCTTCGTAGGCGCCGAACCACTTAAACCGCGTGAGGTTTCCCATGAGGACATTCAGCATCACTGTCTGCGCCTCGTCGTCTAGGTTGTGGGCAGTGGCTATCTTCGTCCACCCCCTCCTCTTCCCAATTATGTTCATCGCCCTCCGCCGTAGGACTCCGTCAATTGTACACATGTGGACTTCGTGCCCCGCCTTGGCGAGTCTCTCCGAGAGCTCCATGGCGGTGACGCCGAATATGTCTTTGAAGTGGTACACGTTGTACTCTATGCCGAACTTCGCCGCCAGCTCCTCCACATACCCTCTTCTCGACATGCGGTAAAAACAGGAGTAGGGGTGGCCCTCGTTTATTGTAAAAGCCTCCATCTTCACGTCTTTCAACGCCCCCCTCTCCTTCAGCCGCCCCAACATGTGGAGTAGGACTAGCGAGTCCTTGCCCCCAGACACCGCAACCGCGACGTAGTCCCCCGGCAGTATTAGCCTCTCCCTCCTTATGGTTTCTAACACCTTGGACTCAACGGAGCTGAACAGACACCTCAGGCACAGCTTCTCTCCGCTCACCGCCCTGTAGTACTGCGCAGTCCTCCTGCCGCATCTAGTACAAAGCTCCACGCCTATACACGCCGTCTTGTATATATTACTTTTTGTCTAGGTCGATATGTGGAATCGCGCCGTGCTTCCGCTCTGCCTTTTCGATCTCTAGGGTGTACGTGTCAAGCGACGTCCTAAAAATGTAAAACACGATGCCACAGTTCCTACACCTGGCAATCATCACCGTGTTCTCAGGGCCTCGGTGTCTAAACGTGTAAGGCGGAGGCATGGCGTCCCACTCCGGCAAGCCGCATCGTGGACAGACGATCATACGCCAACGGGCCTCCGGCTATTTAAGCTCTTCGTCAATCCACCTGTTCAACTCGCACAAGTTTTGAAAACTGGCGTGGCCCCCTCCTCTGCCAACCATTATTGTGAACAGGCCCACCCCCATGGCGCCGAGGTCCGCCTCTCCGTCACCCACGTAGACGGCCTCGTGGGGCTGCGCGCCCATCTTGCCTAGAACATATCTAAAGACTGGGCGCAGAGGCTTGCGCCTCAACAAGACGTCAGATGTAAACAAGCCATCCACCTCAACGCCGTATGTGACAAGGAAGTGTTGTATAAAACACCTGCAGGGCGTGTTTGACAAGATGGCCACCCTGCCCCTTTCCCTAGCCTTTTTAAGGAACTCCAGAGCGCAGTCTGTGGGCACAAGTCTTGTGGATATCTCGGCCACCGCCTCGTTCATAAGCCTCCGCGGGTCTAGCCCCGTTTTCTGAGCAACTATCCCCGCCAAGACGCGGAGAGGTATTTCGTAGCCCCACGACTGCACCCCCTCCACTACCCACCTAACCTGACCCACCACGTCGCGGTCCCCCGCCAACTTCTCTAGCACTGACCAGACGTCGACCGGCTTGGCCAGCAACCCCCAGAAGCTGGCGATAAAAGTTATTTTACGCGGTATCTCAACGCCACGTCGCATACGACAGCCACACGGCCTTTTTCTATTAGCCTATAGAGAGCACGAGTAGCGACGGGGGGCGGCACCCCCAGCCTCGCCGCCTCCTCTACCACTGTCTCTAGGTCAGCCTCGCCTAGCCGTTTTAGTACGGCATACACGGCCTCCACGCCAGTTGGGGCTTACGCGTTTATATACCTTACAGAATAGCCCCTAATCCACAGCCAGTTGTACCTCCCGGCTAGTACTATCAGCGCTGGCACCACCAACGGCCTAATAATAAATGCGTCTACCAGCGCCGCAAAGGCTATGGTGAAGCCCACTTGTCGCAATAAAGTGACTTGGGATAACATAAGCGTTGAGAAGGCGGCTGCTAGTATGATGGCGGCGCCGGTTATTACAGGGCCTGTGGTCACGATTGCCTGTCTTATGGCCTCTTTTTCTCCAAGGCCTTTTTCTAGCTCTTCCCGAATCCTCGCCACTATGAAGATGTCGTAGTCTGTGCCCACGGCCATTAAGAAGGCGAATAAGATGATGGGGACGAGCCAGTAAGTGGGCTGTCCCAACGCCTCTTGGAATAGGAATACCTCCAGCGCCAGGCTCCACGCTATGGACATCAAGACGGTGGCGATTAGCCTCAGTGGTATGAGGAAGCTTCTTAGCAAGATGGCGAGGATTAAGTAGACGAGGACTACTACGACGAATACCTGAAAGTTCCAGAACTTTACGTATATCTCGTTGTACACAACGTTTTTCCAAGACGCGGCTCCTCCAATTAGAAAGTCGCCGTATTCTCCCCTCAGGGCGTTAAGTCTTTGGTACACGGCAAGCAACTCGTCTGATGTGTCTTCTACAGAGAGTTTTACTGAAACTACATACCAGCCTCCTATCTCCTCCACCGTGTGGTTTACGTAGTGGGGTAGAGTCTCTACTTCTCTCAAAAGGCCAGGCGGCGGAGGCGACTTCAGAGCGATGTAGGTTGTGGAGAGAGCGGTGACGTTAGAAAAGTAAGAGGTGGCCACCTCAAGGGCTTTTTTATACTCAGTCTCAGGCATGGCGACTACGGGGTTTGTGGTTATCTTCAGCGTATTTACCAAGAACAGGAAGGCTAGTAAAGTGACTGCCGTTGCAACAAGCGCGATTAAAAAGGGCCTCCTTAGGGCTAGGGATACCGCCTTTTCCATGAGCCTAGATCTGCCTGTGTGGGCTGCTACGGTCTTCTTAGGCCAGAAGACTCTGTCGCCTAGTACGTACAGCAGTGCTGGGAAGACTACGAAAACCGCCACTGCGATGAACACCGTTGTTATTATGTAGCCCACGCCGATAGACTGCATAAACGGAAGGCGCGACAGGGCGAAGGAGCCAAGCGACGTGGCCACCACCGCGGCGCTTGCCGCTATGGCTCTGTTTGCGTACCGCCTCACCACCGTCACTGCGCTCCGCTTGTCAAGCCCCCCAGCCCTCTCCTCCGCGTAGCGGCTTGCCATGAGCAACATGTAGTCGACGCCTATGGCGAATACCACAGGCGCCGCCATGTAGACCGTTAGGTAGTAAGTCTTTTGGAAAGGCGCTATTTGGTGTAAGAAGCCCAGCACTGCCAAGTACGTGGTCCCGACGGTCGCCACAATTAACACCGGCGTCAACACAGTGCCCATTACCGCCAGCAGTACGACAAATAGCGAAATTGCAGTAGACCTGTCTATCTTCGACACGTCTTCTGTCACCACCTGTCTAAAGCTCTGCATTAAAAACGAGGTGGAGACTGGGGTTCCCAGCTCGGGGGGTATGCGGGGCAGCTCCTCGCTTGTCTTAACCAGCGCGAGGGCGTACCTGCCCTGGTAGTATAGGTTAGAGGCGGCGGGTATTGAGAAGAGCGTGGGCGGGGGGTGGGCCTCCGTCAAATTTCTCAACAGGTCAGATCTAAACCTCTTCACGGCCTCGTCTATGTCGTCTTTACATACAATAAGCGGCAGATAAGGACGGAGCGGCGGCGGAGTTTTGTTTAAAGCCGACGCGTAGACGTATTGATAGACGCCGACGGCCTCAGCCTCCTCTGCCAGTTTTATCATAGACGTGTTCAACTTGGCGGAGAGTATCGCAAAGGTGACGTTTCTAACTGCCCCCTCGGTGGCCCAGGTTCTCCAAGTGACGTTAACTAGGTAGCGGGAGACGTTTCCATAGGCCACGTCTGCCGCCAGCCTCACCGCTGTGTCTACGTCGAAAAGCCCGGCGTATTTGCGGTAGGCTTCTAAAAAGAGAGAAGTCTTGTTGTCTACGGCTTTGCCGAGCGCCGCCACGCCGTATGTGGCCTCTAAGAGGCGCTTGGCCGCCTCACGGGCCTCGCCGTAGGCGTCGACTAGCTGAGCCAGCTGCCGGCATGCCTGCGACGTGTAGTTAGAGAGCTGGAGGACCGCGTCTCTAAAACGGGCGGTGGCGTTGTCCACAGCTTCTTTTACAGCGTCATTATATCGTTGCAGCGCGGCGTCTAGTATGCTCCAGGGCGTCACAGAGTCGGGAAACATCTTAGACAAATTCCTCGCCTTGTCCTCCAGCGAGGGGCCGTACAAAACCACTGGGATAGTCCTCGACGTGTCGTTATGTGCTTGTTTCACTATGGACTCCACCACTTTGGGCTCGATGTCTGTGGGCATTAGCTTAGACTCGTCGTATATCAAGACGTCGAATACGTAGGGCGAGTACAACGCCAAGTACACGTACAACGCCAAGACCGCGGCCGCGGCCGCCA
>JAVZUI010000010.1:13364-50447 GCA_038879095.1 Pyrobaculum sp.
TAAAACAGCGGGGGTAAATCAGAATAAAGGCCAGACCCCCTTTATTTAAAAATATAAATCCAGGAGGGGGATTCGACGTGGAGCATGTACTGCTTATCACTTTTGGGGATTTTAAGGCGAGGCTGGGCAGGTACCTACTCACCGCGCTGGCGATTGGGGTCAGCGTGGCTCTTCTCGTGGCTTTGATGGCCGTCAGCGACGCCACCAGGGCCTACGTGGAACAGACCTTGTACAAGGTCTACCCCGCCGACATAATGATCTACTCAGAAGCCGTAAACATACCCACAAGCGTGTTAGACTCCCTTAAGAGGCTACAACACGTCGAGACTGCGGAGGGGATAGTAATAATTACCGGGACGTACCGCGGCCAGGTGGTGTCTATAGTGGGGGTGCCTCTCAAAGACGTGGACTACTTCGCCATCGACCTCAAGGAGGGGAGGCTCCCCGGGGGTGGGGGCGAGGCGGTGGTTGAGGAGTCGCTGGCAGCCGCCGTGGGGTCTGAGATTACTTTGAAGATCTATTCAGGCCCAGCTGGCGGGGAGAAGACGGTGAAGGTAAAGGTGGTGGGGGTCATGAGGAGCTTCTTAAGAGGCTTTGTGGGCGCCTTTAGGCTTAACTTAGTGGTCGTCCCGCTGGACTGGCTACAGGAGAGCCTCGGCACAGGTCCGTTTGTCAACGCAGTTTTAGTCACAGTAAGGGACAAGAGCTACGTAAAGCCGCTCTACTCGGCGCTTAAAGAGACGTTTAGCGAAGCCCAGGTCTACACACAGGAGAGTCTACTAGAGACAGTCTCCCAGGTCTTCAACGCGTTGAACACCGTATTCGCGGCCATCAGCGGGGCGGCTCTGGCCACGGCCGCCATCACCACCTTTGCGGTGATGTCCATAACTGTGAGGGAGAGGCTTAGGGAGTTCGGCCTTTTTAAGGCGATGGGGATATCCACCCGGGATGTGTTAATTTCAGTCGTGCTGGAAGTCTGCATAATAGGAGCCTCGGCGGGCATAGGCGGCGCCGTCGCGGGCTTCTACGGCGCTAACTTAGTAAAACAGGTTTTGATAAATATGGGCATAAACTTTAACGTGCCTATAGAATTCCGACCGCACTACCCAGCCCTTGGGCTTTTCACATCTCTTCTAGTCGCAATGGCAGGAGCATTGTCACCGCTTTACAGAGTGGCCACCCTCAGGCCTTTGGAGATAATACAGTCATGGCGGTAGAACTACGCCGAGTTTACAAGATCTACGGCAACGGCTCTGTAAAGACTGTGGCGCTTGAAGACGTCTCTCTCACTGTGTCCCCAGGCGAGGTGGTGGTGCTCATGGGCCCCTCTGGGTCTGGCAAGACCACTATGTTGAACCTCATAGCCGCGCTGGACAAGCCCACTAGAGGCGACGTAATTGTGCTGGGGGTAAACGTCGCCTCTATGCCTGAAAAGAGTTTAGAAAGGTTTAGGCTGAAGAACGTGGGCTACCTCTTCCAGAGCTACAACCTAGTCCCCTATTTGACCGCTGAGCAAAACGTGGCGCTCCCCCTCATAGCCCTAGGCGTGAGGAAAGAGCTGGCGCTACTGAGGGCAAGGGTTTTGTTAGAACTCGTGGGGTTGGAAAAGGCGGCTAAGCTCTACCCAAGCCAAATGTCCGGCGGCATGCAACAAAGAGCCGCCATCGCCAGGGCTCTTTCCACCAACCCTCCTATTCTTGTGTTGGACGAGCCCACGTCTAACGTGGACCTCGACAACGCGTCGGCTGTGCTGGGGCTAATAGCCGCGATTAACAAGGTGACAAAGGCCACTGTGTTCGTGGCGACGCACGACCCAGAGGTGGCGAGAATCGCCACTAGGGTCGTGTACGTGAGAGGCGGCCGCATCTACGAAAACGTGGAGCCGCCTAGGAGAGACCTAAAAATAGACTTAGAAAAGGCCCTGGAGGTGTATCAAAAACTAAGACGCGTAGACGAGCTAATAGGCCTATGAAGGCCCTGTTGATAACGCTCCTAGCCATACTCGCCGCGGCCGACGCCACCTTGGTGGTGACTTACACAATTAAGCCCACTGGCGATGTGTCCGCCTCGGCGGTGGTAAGAGAGGTGTTGGTCAACAACGGCCCTACTGCGGCGAACATCTCAGGCGTATTGCTTCCTCCGTACAGCGCAGTCGTGGTGGAAACTCCGGCGCCAAACCTCTACCCGCCTTTCCTGTCCGTCTCCGTCAAGACGGAGTATGTAAACGGCACTTTTGCCAACGGAGTTTTGTATGGTAGTAACGCCACTCTCATTAGGATAAGGATCGAGCTTCAGCCCCTGCTTCCCATCTCTCTCCCCGTGGTAATTTCCACAGCCGCCGACGACAAAATCGCGTTGTTATACGAAGAGCCCCCCGCAATGGTGACCCAGCTCTCGGGGTCCACAGTGTACTACTGGACTGTGGTCGCCACGAACCGCACCGAGTTTGACCTCGCCATAAAAGTAAGGGAGTTTGGAAGCTTCGGCGCCGTTAGGCTACCCACAATCTCTATCAGCTCGACCCTCCGCCTTGGGCAAAGCCTAAACGCGACAGAGGCCAGGCTTCGAGAGCTGAGGAGGCTCGCCGGCCAGGCGCAGAATTTTACAAAGGCCGTGTCTCTATACTCCGACGTTGTCTACGGACAGTTGCAAAACCTCACACAGCTAATACGTCTGCTCAACCTGACGGGCCTAGCCTTAGAACAAGGCGCCAGAGCCCTGAACACCTCTACCTACGCCATAGAGGCGTTTAGAAGACAGCTCTACGCCCTGGGCGACGCCGCCCTGGGCGTGGCCGCCACGTTGAACCAAAGCCTCCTCTTAGTAGACTACCAATACGTGGCGTTGATCACGGCGTCGAATTTACTAGAGACGCAGGCACAGGCGCTACGGGCATACGCCGACGCCGCCACCCGCGGCTCTAAATCTCTCTCAGAAACTAGGCAAAGACTTTTGAACATAAGAGGCGACTTACTTGTAGTAAGGTCAAACCTAGACAACACGATGAGAAGCCTAGAAGAGGCGAAAAAGACGTTGGAGTCACTAGCCACGAGGGCCCCCAACGCCTCGCAGATCTTCCATACGGCGATCTACGCAATAGACACGGCCATAAATCAGCTTAAAGCCGTAGAAAACTCCGTCAACGCGTTGATAGACGCAGTTGACAACGCTGTAGCCATTATAAACACGGTAGACAGCGGTTTGCAAGACACTAGTAAAAGACTCGCAGACCTATCCTCCGTTCTAAACTCCACGGCCGTTTCCACCAGGGGAAACGCCACAGACCTGCGCGCCGAGATGCCTAAAGTGTTGCTAAACGCCTCTAGAAACCTCGTTGCCGTTTCCAACAACTTGTACAAGACGGCGGGCGAGGTGGGGAGGTTCGAGGCGCCTCTAGCCAACGCCACTAAGATGCTGCTAGACGTCGCGGAGAGGCTTAGGGAATACGCCGGCCAGCTAGAGGAGTACAGGAGGCAACAACTAGGAGCTCTGCCGAGGCTTGGGTTCGTCCAATCAGCCGTACAGAACTACACAGACTACATCAACGACCAGGCAGAGGTGATTGAGTACCAGAGAGACGCGTTGAGTAAGTATTACAGCGTTGTAAACCACAGCGAGGTAGAGGTACAGTACTACGTCGAGCTCCCAGTCGTCGTGAAAAACGTCACGCTGTCGATCAACCTATCTCCACAACAGCCCGCGGCAAAAAGCCCCTGGGTAAACCCGCTGATCTTGGCTACTTCTCTCGTTGTGCCAATAGGGTTGGTGTTACGAAAAATAAGAAAACCTAGGCCTTGAACTGGCTCAGCGTCTCGGCGAATTTCTGCTTGTTCCAACCGGTCAGCGATACGCCTGTCACTTTTACCCACGTCTTGGGGTCGACCTTGAACGACTGCTCTACCTTCTCGCGGTGGCCTACTACGTTGTATGTGCAGAATGGGAACACTCTGCCGTCGGGCGTGGCGTAGTGTATGTCACATCTCTGTACGCGTTCTATGTCGTAGTTCATCGTGTCCATGAAGTGCATTATTCCGATCCCCACTACGTTGAAGAAGAACCTGCCTAGGGAGTCGTAGTCTTTCCTTACGAGGAAGTCGTATATCAAGTCTTTTACTCTTTTGTGCTTCACGGCTTTGAGCAACTTCAACGCCTTTAGCTTCGCCGCGTGTTTGTAGACCCCGCCTTTTATCGCAGTGTAGTACACGTCCCATGCGCCTTTTTCAAAGGCGTCTACGTCTACCAGCTTCGTTATGGGGTATATCCTCTTTTCGTCTTCGTCGTAGTAGATAAACGTGGCGGCGCCGCACATGGGGTTCATGGAGAAGAGGGGCTTGGGGGAGTCTGTCAGCGCCTCTACCATCTTGGCCACCGCCACCGGCCAGTTGGTGGGCCTCCAGTCCCATCTGCTTATCGCGCCGCCGGTCTGCCTCTCGATTTCGATTATTGTGTCTGGGATGGTGATGCGGTATTTCCTCAGCTCCTCTTTGCTGTACAGCCTGGCGCGTCCGGAGAAGGAGACGGGCTGGATGTTGACCCACCTCACCACGTCTCTGTTTTGTATCGCGAAGTCGACTATCTTACCCAAGTCCTTGTCGTTGTAGTTCTTGGCTAGGGTGACCACTAAGACAATTGACCGGTGGCCCAGCTTCCTCGCGTTTTCGATCACCTTTTCTTTAATCAGTCTGTAGGCCTTGGGGTGGTACAGCCGGTGGCGCCACACGCCTTCGTTTTTCTCGTCTATTGTGTCGAACTGGAGATATATAGTCGACATCCCGGCGTCTAGCAACGCCTTGTAGTACTCGGGCTCGTTGGCCAGGCGTATGCCGTTTGTGTTGACCTCGATGTGAGTGAAACCCAGCTTCTTCGCCATTCCGACGATAATGGGCAGGTCGTCTCTCAGCGTGGGCTCGCCTCCCGATATTTGGATGGCGTTGGGGGCCCACGGCTTCTGCGCCCTCAGAGTTCGCAACATGTATTCTATCTGCTCCAGGGTCGGCTCGTATACGTACCCCGCGGCGCCGGCGTTGGCGAAGCAGACAGGACACGCCATGTTGCACCTGTTCGTGACGTCGATTATGGCGAGCACCGTGTTGCTCTTGTGCACTGGGCAGAGGCCGCAGCCGTCGGGGCAGGAGCCCATGTCTTTGTAAAACTCTAAGTCTGTGTAGGGGTTGGCGAGGCCCTTTGCGATGTACTCAGGCCTGTCCCACTGCAAGAAGTAGTAGTACATCTCCGCGTCGCCCCAGTACAAGTCTTCAAAAGTGCCGTGTTCTGGACACGTCTTTTTCAGCCATATGGCGCCGTCTTGTTCGTAGACCACAGAGGGAATCCTGCGCGTACAGACGGGGCAGACAGAGAGAGAGGCCTTGACCACCCTCGTCTCCTCCGGCAGGTTGTACTGCCTCTTCAACGTGGACTGCCACTTCTCGTTTAGAAGCGTGTTTTTATACCTCTCCGGCAGGTTGTACTTCGAGATGTCCACCAGCCTCTTCGGCTTAGCCTCTAGCTCAAGCACCTGTTTGCTCATTGACGCCTCGTTGCTCCTTGCTTATAAACTTTTTAACTTTTTTCACAAAAAAGAGTTAAATACCAGCGTTACCAGCCACGTGGAGCGTCTGTCTAAGCTTTTGGCTACGGTTGGGCTTACCACGAGAGAGGTTGAGATATACCTGACGCTGGTGGAGAAGGGCTCGCTCACCGCGAGGGAGCTTGCAGACGCTTTACACATCCCCTACACGAAAATATATGCGCATTTAGAAAAGCTGGAGGACTTGGGGCTGATACACGCCGATAGGCAACAGAGGCCGGCGAGGTTCAGGGCGAGGCCCCCTTTAGAAGTCTACAAACACCTTGTGAGCGCCACGTCTCAGGTTTTAAGAGAGGTCAAGCCGTATTTCGACAGCCTCCAGTTAGTATACGAGAGCAGATACTCAGAGGCTATGCCCACGTTTTTGACTTTGATAAAAGGCACAGACAGAGTGGCTGAGCTAATACAAGAGGTAGTAGAGACCGCAGACGCCGAGGCCTACTTAGCCATCCCCTTTGAGGAGCTCGTCACCTATAGACTACTGGCGGCGATAGTTGAGGAGTCTAGGCGAATTACTATAAGAGTGTTGACCACACAGTCTCTAAGGCCAAGGCTCAACCTGCCTCCTAGGGTAGAGGTCAGGAGCGTCTCCGAGATGTTCGGAGGGGGGGCTATAGGGGGCGCCGTCTTGATATATGTCAAATATGGAGGAGAGCTGTCTGGCATCTACTCTAACGAGCGGTACATAGCAGACATAGCGAGAACGTACTTTAACCACCTGTGGCAGAAAGCCACGTGATGAATATACGTAGGGGTCTGAGCCGTGGCGAAGGTCTGGAGCGCTGACTACTCCCCTCCCACTACTCTAGACGTCTCTTCTTTCACCACTGTGTAAAACTTGGCGTTTTGCACCTCTGTTTTTAAAAGCTCTGCAAATTCCCGCGACTGTGTTGCAAGTATTATTTGATATCTTTCTGAAAGTGTTTTTACTAGTTCTGAAAAGGCTTTTCTCACGTTTACGTCCACGTATGGTATAGGCTCGTCGAAGATTATAAAGCCGAGTTTTATCTGCGACATCTCTCTTAGGGCCAAGGCGAGGGAGAGGGCTATGGAGAGTCTCTGGCCGTCGCTTAGCTTCGAAATGCCGTACCTCGCGCCGGTTGGAGACAAGGCGTAGAACTCGTAATATCCCTTTCTCTGTTCAATATCTGCGTCGACTTTTGTAATATCGCCGTATTTATAAATGCTTTGAAATACTTGGTTAAACCTCTCCCTTACGGCTTGTATAAGCGACGCCCTTGCGCTGATTTTGGCAAGTTCAAGCCTCGACTTCACCTCTTCTAACTTGCCGTATGCGTACAAGACGTTGTCCAGCCTCTTTTTCAAATCCTCGGCGTCTCCCCCCACCTCGTTCACGACAGTGACGAGCAGAGATCTTTCTTTGTACAACTCGGCAAGGCGTGAGGAGACTTTCTCCATCTCTTCGGCGGCCTCTCTCCACCTCAGCTCAGTCTTAAGCGCGTCTTCAGACAAGCCGAGGTTTTTCAGCCTCTCCTCTAGCTCTTTCAAACTTTTACGTAGCTCGCGTATGCGCATCGCCCTTCCGTACTTAGAAACGGCGTCTGAGATCGTGCGCCTGTCGACTTTTGCAAAAAACTCTCTTAGCCTTTCAATCCTCTTCTCTAGTTGCTTGACGCTCTTCTCAGCCTGTATGGCTTTTCTAACCACTTCCTCGCGCTCTGCCGTAAGTTCGTCAAGCCTGGCCTTCGCCGCGAGGTACTCCGCCACCTCTCCCCCTAGGGCCTCGAGCTCCTCAACCGCCTTCTCTAACTCGCTGAGCTTAGCCCTAAGCTCCTCAGCCTCGCGCAAGAGCTGGCCGAACTTCTCCTCCACTTCTTTTACGACCCGCTCCGCGGCGTCTCTGCTCACAGGGGACCCGCAGACGGGACAGCGGCTTAGCCCCGCCTCTACGACGTATGAGGCGACGGTTTTTAAAGAGGTGGAGAAAGCCACGGCGCCCTCTACTTCCACAAGCCTCTTCTTAGTCTTAGACAACGCCGCCCTCGCCTCGTCTAACGAGCGGTAGATCTTCTGAAGCTCTTTAAACCTTTGGTAAGACCTCTCCAACCTTTTCGCCCTTGAGGCGACTTCTGAAATCTCCTCGTCTAGCTTCTTAGCTCTCGTCAACAGCTGTTCGTACGTCCTCCGAGTCTCAGCCAGCTGGCTCTCTAAGTCTCTATACACTTTCTGCAAGGCGTCGTACGCCTCCGCCAGGACAACTGCGAGCGTCTCCACGTCGCGGGCTTTGCCGAGCCTCTCCACAAGCGACGCGTCTAGCATGTGCTCAAACTCGTCGATGAGGACTCTAAACATGTCCCTAAGCCTCTCCACGTCGACCTCAGGGGCCTCCCCTGCGGATTCTAAAAACTCCAGCTCAGACCTAGCCCTGTAGTACTGCAAGAGGAGGTCTTCAGACTCCCTGGCCCTCGCCACGTACGCGGCCCTTTTCTTTGCCAAATCTTCTAGCAGAGCCGAGAGGCCTTCCTCGCGCCTTTTTAAAGAGGCTATCTCCTCCTCCACTGCGCTAAGCCTTGAGGAAACCGCGCGGTACCCCCCGTATTTCTTAATTAAGTCGCGGTACTTTTCAAAAGCAGCCAGCCTACTCCTCAACGACTCTGCCTTTTCTAACAAAGTCTTCTCCGTCGAAGATATGACCTTCACCACCCCGTCCACCACGTCTATGCCGAATAATCGGTCTACTGACAGAGACCTTTTCTGAGAAGTGCCGTATATAAAGGCCTCTAACGTCCTGTGGGAAATGTAGACCAGCCGCTCGTACAAATCCTCGTCAACCCCTAACAATTCGTACAGCTTCTCCTCGGCCTTATCTCCCACGTACTCCACCCCCTCTGCCAACACTCTCAACTTCTCGCCTCCCCTCCTGCCGAGGCGCCTCTCCACCGCCACAGCCCGGCTCCCGTCGCTTAGCTCCAAGACAACCCGCGCCTCCTGCGCCTCTGAGTTTATCAAATCTACCAACTTGGCCACCCTCTCCTTAACCTCCAGCTGTCTGCCAAAGAGGGCGTACTCCACTGCGTATAAGACAGAGGTCTTTCCAGCCCCAATCCTCCCCCAGAGTATAGACACGTCACCCAGCTCCACTACGTGCCGGCCCTTGTAGGAGCGGAAGTCCTCTAGCTCAATCTTCTTTATCCTCCACATCTACGCCCAGCCCCTTTAAATACTCTAATAAAACTTGTCTAGCCTCCTTAGCCCCTCCACGCCGATAGGCCTCCACCAGCCTCTCCGCCAGCTTCCCCTCGTCAGAGCTCCCAAATACTTTTCTCAACTCTTCAACAAGGACGTCCACGTCTTGTGCACTACCCATAATTAAGTCTTTGACCTCAGTATCCTAACCCACTCGTTGTCTACGATGGGGCCCGCCGGCCTGGCTTGCTGCGGCTCGGGGGGCTTGACCTCCTGCCTCCTCCTAAGCTCTTCCAGTCTCTGATCTACGTACGCCTTCACTTTTTCAAATAGAGACTTCTCGAGCCTTTTCAATTCCTCGTCTATACGCGCCGACAACGCGGCTTTTAACGACTCGGCTATCTTAGAAACGTCGACTTGAGAGGCGGAGGCTTGCCTAGGCTTGGCGTAGATCTTTATCTCAACCCCCTCCGCGCCCCTAGACGGGTCCACCACTACGAGCCCTACGCCGTGGTTTTTAAAAAAACGCACGTCTACAAACGCCAAGGCCTCAGGCAACGCGGCGAGGTAGGTCTTCGCGGCGTCTTGGGCAAGCAACGCCCCGACTTGTTTATAAAGCTCGGCCTCTTCGTATATATCTCTAAAATAGGCGGCGACTACAACTTTGTTAAGACCCTCCTCAAACCACAAGAAGTCACCCTCTTCTTTTAAATACTTCAAACCCATGGTCTCGGTAAAAAACCTTATCAACAACGCCTTTGGAAACTCCACGTGGTTATGTACTCTTCTTTATATAATACCAACCCTCCTTACTTGCGTCAGACCACTCCAAGCTAAGCGGCAGGGCGTAGCCGTAGATGACGGCGCCTCTCCACACCGAGTACTGAGGCTCAGACACAAGCCTTATGTTAACCTTAGAGGCCAAGACCGGGTTCTTCTCTTGAAGCGCGATCATCAACCTGGTGACGCTGTCCGCCGCCACGTCCTCCATGCCGGGAGGCACCCTCCAGTTGAACGCCCCGCCGCTGAGAATCACGTTGGAGGCCACCCTCTCTTGTATCTCCACTGAGACGTTCCTAAGCGATGTGATTATGGCGCTTGCCACATCCATCTCGCCGTACAACGTGACGTCTCCCACCACGGCGTTTTCAATCCGCAGACGGGACTGCTCTATGTAGCTTTTAATCTCCTCGTGGTTTGGGTCAAACACTATCTCGCCTATCAAGAAGCGCGTCCACGCGTACTCACGAGGAAACTCCACCTCAACAACAGGCGAGAGCCTTACCTTAGTGACAAACTTGTCGGGGTTAGACTTAGCCGCCCTAACGGCCTCTTTTAAATTCCTCGGCACTAGGCCGACGGCTCTCTTAACCACCTCCACTGCGTACTCCTCCCTGGCAATGTCGCTGTAGCCCATGTCTTTCAGTATCTCCCTGGTGATGGCGTTAGCCTCTGCGCCGCCTCTATTCAACGCCACAAGTCCCTCTCTAATAAAGGCGAAACTAATAGGTGCCACTTGGATGTTGCCGTGGCCCCCCTCCACGATTATGCAGTTCACGGCGTTTTCTGCAATAGCCACAGCCAAGGGCTGGGGCAACACTGTGACCGCCATTATGTTAAACTCCGCAGAGAGCTCGGCAAATAGTTCAAAAATAGACTTATACATATAGTCGGGGGCCAGCGCCGAGAGAGCCACCGACACGAGCCATCCCCTGAAGTCTGGGTCTGAGACTGGAAACTGCGCCAGGGCATACCGCGTCAGTTCTTTCAAAACCTTCCAGGCGTCTTCGTCGTCTCTACGCGCCACTCCGTCTTTAAGCGGGTACTTCAAGTTGCGCTGGACGTCCCTGACACTGGAGAGGTACTTACGCACCTCCTCGTCCCCCACCACAAGGCCCCTAGAGAGGACCTCCGGCGGGATGCGCATCTTCACAGACTCCGGAAGGTCTCTCAAAAAGAGGCCCCTGGTCTGAGTCATCTTAGGCTCGCTCAGCGTAATGGGGCCGTACTTCACGTAGCTCGTCCCGTAGTCGATGCCAAAGGTGTACTTCAGCCTATAGGCGTCTGAAATCACGAGGTGGAGGGAACCGGCCAATATAAAATTTAGCCCTCGGGCCTTAACTTAATCTCGCCGCTTTCTACAGATATCAGCACCACATCTCCCACATCCACGTCGCCGAACACCTCCAACTCCTCGTCTGTCAGCCACAGCGTTATCCTCGGCACCGAGATCTTGCCGCTGGCAAAGGGAAGAGACCTCACAAGCTGAGTTACCAACGGCATTACCTCGCGCATAAGCTGGGCGGTCTGTTCGTCTTGTGTAGAAAACGCGGCGACGGGGCCTGGCAACTCCTTCTCCTCAATTATATCCACTTTGACGTATTTAGTGCCGGTGGGGTCGTATACCAACTGTTTGCTCACGACAATGCCTCTAATAGTAGCCATGCCCTCCTACACAATCCCCGATATAAATATTATACAAGTCCTTGTTTTTTCAAAAGCTCCCTCATAGAGGCGCTCCTCTTCTCAAAATACCCCCCGGAGGCCGCGTATCGTTCAAGAACCCTCAGCCAGTCGCCCGACCTCGTGATAGGCGACATGACCCTGTACGCCTCTGCCAACTCCTCCTCTGAGTAGTCCCTGTAGGCGTCGACGTGGAATAACATGTCTAAGGGGAGCCGAGGCCTTTCCCCCGGCGACTCGTCGGGCACCCCAACGGCGAGGCCGAAAAGCGGGTAGGTGAACCTAGGCAACTTAAGCATCTCGATTATCTGCTCTGCGGCGTTTTGAACTGCGCCTATAAAACAGCTCCCATAGCCGAGGGCCACGGCCGCCAGGGCCATGTTCTCAGCCGCCAGCGCCGCGTCGACCGCCGCAAAGACAAATAGAGAAAACTTGTCGCCGACAAGCTCCCTCCCCCTATGCTCCAACAGCCTACTCAGCCTGTACAAGTCGTCTAGAAATATGAAAAACTCAGACGCCTCGGCGACGTGCGGCTGGCTGATTAACTCTGCGATTTCAACACGCTTGGCCTCGTCCACCACCCTAACAGCAGTCCATAAGTGAAGCGTGGCGTCGGTAGGCGCGCGCCTGCCTGCCTCCATTATGCGCCTCACGTCCTCCTCCGGCATCTTCACCCTCTTGAATTTCCTAACCGACCTCCTCTTCTCCACCACCTGGAAGAAGTCCACGCCGTCGTGGAAAAATTTTATATATAACACCTCCTCCCCCGCCATGGTCGCACAAGAATTTCCAGAAGATTGGGAATACTCAGGCGGGGAGTTGGAAAAGACGTTGAAAGTAAGAGTTACGTGCCCCTACTGTAAGCACAAATTTGAGGTAGAGATCGGCGAGAGCTGGTACAACATCGGATTTAGCATAAACTGCCCCAAGTGCGGAAGGTCGTTCCCGATAAACGCCTACGGCGAAGTTATAGGAGTAGTACAGCCAAAATAGCTTAGTCTATTTTCAACTCGGCGGCTCCGTACTCGCCCGCCTTTCCCACCACTATTTGCAACACGCCGTCTCTATACACAGCACGCGCGCTGTCTACCCTCAGCCTAAAAGGCAAGTCGACCTTCCGCGCCACGGCGAAGTTAGATATGCGCTCTCTCCTAATCGCCTTGCCCGGCCCCTCTCCTTGTGCGGGGGCCGCCGATACCTCCACCGACCTGTCGTACACCCTGACTCTAATAGACTCCTTCTTCATGCCGGGCAGGTCGATATATATAATCACGTTGTCCCCGGCGTCGTATATGTCCACGTCTGGCTGTCTCTCTAGCTTACCCGCGTTTGAGTCGTACAGCTCTTTGAGACCTTCCTCAATTTTTTTCACCGGGTCCATGAAGAGGAGAGAGTAAGGGTAAAAAAGGGGGCTTTTGTATTATTAGAAACCTACTCAGGCGGCGGGAGCGATATGCTCAGCAACTTGGCGTGCTCGGCTGTGATGTCAACCTCTTTAAACTTCTCAGGCTTCGCCGCGGCGCCTTCGATTTTGACTCTGTGGAATAGGAACTTTCTATTAGGCACGTCAGCCGTGAAGAGCCTTATCTCTTTCAGCGACGCCAAGTAGCTTCGGAGCTTCTCGTCGGCGAGCACGTTTGAAAGTTGCTTCGTGGCTAGCCAAACCCTGACGTGTAACACAAGCGATGCCTTACAACCGGCGTTGGCCAACGCGGCGATCACCTTCTTAGTTATCTCGGCGACGTAGCTCATCTTCTGCTCTCCTCCAAACGCTATGTACACGGCGTCTGGCCCGTACTCCATCACCTTCTTCACGAGCTCCGCCTCCTTCCCCTCTTCGTATGTAAACACAGCGGCGGCACCGTCTCTATAGCCGCTCTTTGCAATATACGACGTGGCGAGCGCGGCGGCCATAGAGCTACAAATCCTGTCCGGGTACGTTATTATCGCCACTTTCTTATACCCGTCCAACAGGTTTTGCCCTACTAGGTAGCCTGTGAGCGATCTTAGGTATATCTCCTGTTCTAGGGAGGCTCTGCTTGCCGTTGCCATGAAACGGTTTCGAATTCTGTTTTAAAGCCTTGCCCAGGAGAAGCCGAGTAGGACGACCTCCCCCGTCTGTTTGAGCACGGTGGCTAGCGTAAAGGTCTTCTTGACGCTGTGGCCAAGCCGCCCCCCTCTGGTGATGTCCGTCGCAGATATCCCCTTGTCCGGCTCGAGGAACACCACCACCATGGGCGCGTGGTCTATGCCGGGGCCTCTCTCGTAGACTGAGAAGAGAGCGCCGAACTTCAGTCCGCTCTTCACCACGTACCCCAACTCTCTGAAGTATTTGTAAATCTTGTATATGTCGTCGAAATTTTTTATCTTCTCTCTGCCGAGCTCCACCAACTTCTCCACAGGCACCTCCACTCCGCCTTCGTCGACCACCACAAGTTTTTTCCTCTCGGCGAGGTACAACGCCTCGTACAGCGCCAATATCAACGGGGCGTTGATCTTATTCACCTCCTCTCGCCTCACCTTATCGTGGCCTAGAAATCTGCCGAAGAACCCCTCTTTGTAAAGCCTCCGGGCGTATTCTACGTCTTCTACAACGACGGCGAGGCCCCTGAGGACGCCTTTCATTTCTTTCTAATAGTCACGACAGTGTTCTCAGCCACTCCCAAAGTCCTAAGATCTTCTTGAGAGACGTGGACCTCGCCGCTGGGGATTTTTTCGTCTAGAACGGCCTTGAAGACTTTTCTCTTCTCATGTGAAGAGCCGCCCGGCGCGACTACTTCCACCTCCTGGGGCTGTCCTAACTCTTCAAACATGTCCTTCGGCAACTTGGCGACGCCCTCCTCCACGTCGGCCGCCTTTATCTTCGCCCGGCGCTCTCCCCTCTTCTGCTCTTTCTTCTCCTGCTGCGGAGTTAGGAACGGGGGGATTAACAACTTCTTACCCCTCTCCACGTCTCTGCCCTCTGCCATTGACATGTGTAGAGTACAGTTATAAAAACTTCACTGTAACGGCACAGCGCCGACCGCCTTTGCGGCCTCGTCAAAAGAGGCGCCTCGCCTCACCATCGCTACGAAGGGCGCCACAGAGTCTAGCTTCGCCCTTACCTGCCTCCTAGTGTCTCTGTCGCGTATAGTCACAGTGCCGTCCACCGGCGTCTTCTCGTCGATTGTCACTGCTAGGGGCGTGCCGATTTCGTCACATGAGGCGTACCTACTGCCGATGGTCCCCTCGTCTTCGTAAATCACTGTGAACCCCTCTAGAGACAGCCTACGCGTCAGCTCTCTGCCTATGGCCACGTAGTCGCTCCTCTTGACGATTGGCAAGACGCATACGTTAACGGGGGCCACGTCAGGCGGGAGCTTCAGGTAGACCCTCCCTTCCTCCTCAGTCACGGAGGACTCCAACACTGCGTATAATATGCGGTCAAGGCCGAAGGAGGGTTCCACCACATGCGGGATAAACTTCTCCAAGTCTGTCCTACGCCTCTCCGTCTTTATAAACACCATGTCTCGCGTGACGACGTAGGGGCCCACCACGGCCTTCTCCTCGCCTCTTTTGAAGGCCTCTAAAACGGCGGCTTCGTTGTCTTTAATTGCCTTAATTACCTCGCCGATGTTGTCGCCGTATTTCTCCCTAATAGCCGCCGGGTTGGGGTACAGCCTCGCCACCTCAACCTCCTTAGGCGCCGGAAGCCTCCTCTCAAGGTACAACTCCTGGCCGCTGTACTTGCTGTGGCCCGACAAGTCGTAGTCTGTGCGGTACGCGTGGCCCGACACCTCTACCCAGCCAAACCTCTCAGTTAACACCATCTGGTCGTACGACTTTGCGGAGTAGTGGGCACGCTCATGGGGGAGCTTGCCCAGGAACTTCTGCCTCTCGAGCGGCACCCCCAGCTCTTTTAAAAACTTGGCGGCCAAGGCCATGAAAAAGGCCATCCACTCGTTGGCATAGCCCCGGGCCACCGCATCCCTGGCTGTGATGAACAGGGGATCCGTCTGGCCCTTGGCCACGTACTCCTCCGGCACAATAGGCACCTCCATGTTTTCCACCTCTGAGAAGTAGGGACAAGACGGGTTCTGCGGGTCAAAGAAGAGCTCAATCTCCATTTGAGTAAATTCACGAAGCCTCAGGAGCCCGCCCCTAGGCGAGATCTCGTTCCTAGCCACTCTGCCGATTTGAGCGACGCCAAACGGATGGCGGCGCCCCACGTACTCGGCCAGCCTTGGAAAAGCCACGAAGATGCCTTGCGCAGTCTCAGGCCTTAAATACCCGGCGTTTTCGCTGTAGGGCCCAATCACAGTCTTAAACAACAAGTTAAACGGCTCGACGTTTCCCAACGGGCCGCCGCATGAGGGGCAGACGATTTTATACTCGTCTATCAGCTTTTTCAAGTCGGCGCCAGACAGCCCCTCGGTAGAGACTTTTACCCCCCTCTTAGCCAGCTCCTCCTCCACCAAGTGGTCAGCCCTGTACTTCCTACCGCACTTAGTACACGCAACCACGTAGTCTGTGAAGTGGTCTAAGTGGCCAGAGGCCTTAAAGACGGGCTCAGGCATTATGACAGGCGTCTCCACTTCGATGATAATATCTTGGTAGGGAAGCACAAAGATCCGCCTCCACTTCTCCACGATGTTACGCCTCATCAAAACCCCCAAGGGGCCGTAGTCGTAAAAGCCGCCCACGCCGCCGTAGATCTCCGCCGAGGGCCAGTATATCAGCCTTTTCTTAACTATGTTTTCTAACAGCTCTGCTCTGCGCATTAAGCCGTTTCAAAAGATATATTATAAGCCTTTCCTACTGCCACAAGTGAGGCCCTCCACTAGGCTCTGGCTAGCCTCTCTTTACTTATTCATCATGGGGACAATATCGCTGAGCTACACCCTAGTGGAACTTATACTAGGCCTTTGGTACCAAAGCCTCTTAGTCACAAGCGACGCATTGCATGGATTTATGGACGCGGCCATTGCCTACGTCGCCGGCTTTGGGCTTTACTACGCCTCGCGGAGGGGGAGGTCTTTCCCCTGGGAGGTGTACAGGCTGGAAAGCCTCCTGACACTCCTCTCTGCAATGGCAGTGCTTGGGTTCTACACCTACCTACTGGCCACCTCGATAGAGCTCAACGGCAACCCCACGCCGATGTGGATGACCCTGCTCCTACTGGCGGGCGGGCTGTTGACGTATTTAATGTACTTATGGGAGTCCCACAACTACAAAATGTTGAGGCTAGACATCTTAAAGGCGGACGCCACACACGCAAAAGTAGACACGCTACTGTCGTTAATATCGGCGGCGGCTGTGGTAGTCAGCAATCTAACCGGCGCGACCGTGGCGGAGACCGCCGTCGTCTTTATAGTGTTTGGATACGTGCTGTACGAATTTAGTAAGTTGACTAAAGACGCCACCTACGGCATCTTAGGCGCCTTGTACAAAGACAGCGCCCTTGAGGAAAAGGTTAGGGAGATTGTAAGCGAGCTGGGGAAGCCGCTTGACGTGAAGATTAGGAGGGCTGGAAGTTTTCTTGTCGTCTACTCGCTCGTGGCTGTGGACCGCTCCATGACGGTAGGCCGCCTACACGTATTGAGAAGTAAAGTCATAAGAGGGGTGGCCAAGCTGAATCCATTAATAGTCCACGTAGACGTGAAGGTGGTGCCGCTTAGAAGAGAGAAGAGGAGAAGGGGGTATGCTTAAGCACAGCTGCCGAGAGGGCGACGTAAAGCTCTTCGGAGCTCCGATGGAAGACACGCTTAGCTTCAGGCCCGGGACGCGCTTCGCGCCTCTGAGGGTCAGGACCATCATGCCGTATTTAGAGTACACCACGTTGTTCGGCAACGTGACGAAGCCGCTCTGCGACCTAGGCGACGTGGAGTTGCTACAAGGCGCGCCCGAGGAGAACTTAAGAAGAATTGAGGCGTTTGTCAAGAGGGTGGACCCCCCCTTCATCATGCTGGGAGGCGAGCACACAGCCACTCTGGCGGCCCTCAGGGCGGTGAAGCCGGACACGTACATACACGTAGACGCCCACTTTGACCTACGCAACGAGTGGCCGCCTGGGCAGAGGATTTCACACGCCACGTTCGCGCGTAGGGCCCACGAGGAGCTGGGTTTCTACGCAATCTACATAGGAGTGAGGGCGTACGACGACGAGGAGTTGCAATACGCAGAAAAGGCTGGGTTTTACGTAGTGGAGGGCGACTTCACCAGGAGGGAGGTGGCCGACGCATTGGCCACGGCCTCGGGCAGGACGTACCTCAGCGTAGACGTCGACGTGTTAGACCCCTCGGAGGCGCCGGGAGTCGGCACGCCTGAGGCCGGCGGCATAAGTTACAAAAAGTTAGAACTCCTCTTGACAGACCTCATACTCGCCCTCAGGCCAGTCGCCGTGGATATAGTGGAGTACTCGCCTCCAAACGACGTGTCTGACATAACGGCGACAAAGGTCGTGAGGCTGTTAATGCACGTAGCCGCGTTGCTACAAAAATAGTCAGCCAGTATGCCTATCGTCACGACTCAGACGCGAGCTACTACATCACGTGGTTGTAGAGACATATTTTAAAAAACGTTGCCGCGTAAGTGGCGTGAGGGCGTTGTTCGTAGGACGCTTCCAGCCCCTACACTGGGGGCACGCCAAGGTGGTGGAGTGGCTACTGACCCACTACGACGAGGTGGTAGTCGCCGTGGGGTCCGCAGACAAGGCGCTGACCTTTGACAACCCCTTCACGCCGGGAGAGAGGCTGGAGATGTTCAGACGCCAGTTCGGCTCCAGCTGCAGACTGCTATTCTGCACCGTGCCGGACACCAACGGCCCCTCAAGCCTATGGGGGGCGTTTCTGCGCCACTGGTGCCCCCAGTACCACGTGGCCTACTCCAACAACCCCTACGTGGCCGCCGCATTGAAGTACTGGGGCGTAGAAGTGCGCAACCACCCAGTCTACGAAGGGTACTCCGCCACCGAGGTTAGGCGCAGGATGGCTAAGAGGGATTCCAGCTGGAAGGAGATGGTCCCACCGGCCGTGGCAGAGTACATAGAAGAAATCAGAGGCGCAGAGCGCGTGGCAGAGCTGTACGCAAACGCCTAAACAAGCCACAGAGCCGCGCCTTTAACGCCTCTTAGCGCAACTTTTTTCGGCCCTTTCCATTTCTTCGTCTGTGGGTTCACGGCCTGCTTGTTCTCTGTATACTTTCATAACAGCGTCAAAGAAGTCAATTACGTGGTCTACATAAAACCTCCTCCTCAGCGCGTAAAAACTGTAGACAAGACCTGCTCTTTCTAACAGGGAAAGGTGCCACTGTACCTCACCATACGCCATGTTAAATACTCGTTCAATTTCACGCGGCCAGCTATACCCCCTCTTCTTAATAAAGTCATAAACCGCGCCACGCCTAGGGTTTGCTAGGAAGTCCCTGGGTTTAACCATCCTAGAATACAGGGGCAGGCCAAGGGCGACCAGCCTTTTCATAAACTCTTCTCTAAAAAAGACAAGGTACAAAACCACGGCCAGAGGCACCAGCGGAAAATACATAACGCTGTAATTTAAACTGACGGGACTCGACGTCTCAATTTGGGCATAAAGCGCAAAGTCTCTGACAAATACAGAAACTGAAGCTGAGCCGTTCAAATTGATAAACACCTTGTAGTAAAAGCCAGGTATCCACGGCCCTAGGTAAACCTCGTGAACACCTGCCGAAATGTCCACTTATCTACAAATCTAGAAAAATATATATTTCTTTACCTCTTTACATAGATTGAACTAAAACACCTATTTAAAGTCCCTCACGGGTTTCTCATGAAGCTAAAACTCAAGGGAATGAGCCCAACCACCTACGCGCTGGCAATCGGGCTACTGGCATTAATAGCCGCAGGCTCAGTAATGGTGTTAATATTAGGAAACCTACAGTCAACTGTCACAATCACCCAGAAAGAGACCTACACAACAACAACCACCTTAACGACCAGACCACCGCCAGAGACGGCCACGGTAACTGTGACGCAGACGGTCACGCAGAGCGCAACCCTGGGGCAAACAGACATCGGAAAATGCACAGTGACGATTAACATAGTGAACAGTAGCGCAGACTTTGTACAGGTGAGGCTCAACGGCGCAGGGCATGTTTATAGAAGAGGGCCCTACACAGGCTTCTACGTCTTTCTAGATCCTCAATCAAATCTTGATAATCTAGTTGAGCAATTCCGCTTTAGATTTAATGGCGGTTTCTATGTATTCATCATAAATCCTGGCATACCAGATGTTTATTCCGGTTACTATATACTATTTAAAAAATATGTAGGCTATTACGTATATTCCTTTGAGGATTCTTATAATGGAGGCTACTTTATATACACTAATAGTTCTACTTTTTCGCTACATGTTGAAGTGGTAAGGTCCGCGCCTGGTTGTGAGCTGGCTCTTGACGCCGTGACGACAGGAGGCGTGGTAAAGGTCGCACCTGCACAGTCGTACACGGTGCCTGGTTCAGCCGGCGCGCATGGTCCCTATTACTTCGAGTTCTCGGTCTCGGGGCCTGGGGGAATTTACTTCAAGCTTACTCCGATAATGAGACCTGACGGCGCGTGTAGGGAGCCATGTGCTCTCATAGGCAGAAACTTCACAGTAGGCAAGCCGAGGTGTGAGCGCAGTTTGCGTTTTGTCGGAACAAACGCCAGCATGATAGGTCAAGATCTCTTTAGAGTTCACCCAGGCTTAAAGTACTATGTCGACGTAATGGTAAGCGGCGACGTTTCCCAAGACAACTACCTAGTAAGTGCCGCAGCCTCGCCAGATACATACGTGACTATTATGCCGCCTAACCCTGCACAACCGAACATGCCAGATCAAATTGTTAGATTTGTGCTTGCCGTTTCGGCCGACGCGCCCGCCGGCCACGTCTTCACTACCATATTCAAAGGTTGGCCTGTGCTTGAGAAACAGACCGATGTGTGTGTGGCGATGTTTGAAGGGCCTCAATTCGTGGTGGAGTCCCCAAGCTGTAAGGCCTACATCGATCTTTTGGAGACCAACGCCACTTGGACCGGCTCTCAGTACGCCATGGAACAGGGCAAGGTCTATTTGTTTAAGTACAGGGTCGTGGCAGAGCCGAGTTATGGCGTGATGGTAGTCAAGGCAAAGAGTTCTCAGATATACAAGGCCACGGCGTTGGAATATCAGGTGGTGAACCCAACTAACTACCAGGGCAATGTTTTGATCGGCGGCGACTACTTCCAATTTGATGGAACTGGCGGCCTCTTTGTGGCCGACGTCGTATTCGCCGTCGTGCCCAACGCCACCGGCACGGCGGAACTTGGAGTTATGTTTAACGCGTCGGCTTTGGGCGCCCGTCCATGCGCGGCGTCTTGGAGCAGGCCAGTTGTAGTGAGAGGGGCGGCTCCCCGCATGTGTGAAGTAAAGATACGCGCGCCGCCTTTAATTAACGTATACACCACTGGTGGGGCTGGTCAAATATTAGTAAGCTACAACGTCTCGGTTGACACCACGCCCGACGGGCTTCCAGCCACGTTAAACATCTTCTCCCCCAGCCCTATCCAGATAGCGGCGCCTAATCTGCCGTACACGGGCACCACAGACTACGGCGTCACGGTCGGAATGCTGGTGCCTAACAACGCCGCCCCCAACATATACACGGTAACCTACAGCGCGACTGCCTCAATTCAAGGAGCTCAGTGCGCCACCAGGAACGTCACTCTGATAAACGTAACTAGATGCGTCTGGCAAATCAAGATTCTAAACGAGACGCCTGTAGTCATGGAACAGGGAAGGTCATATATAATTAGAGTATGGGTGAGCGGTCAGCCCTACCCAGCCGTCTTAGAGACGCAAGCACAGCCGCAAGCTATCGCGTCTATCACACCTCTGTGGAACAACGCGCCGCAGATAAACGGCGACGGGGTCTACGACTTCCGCGTAGACGCCCTAGCCGCCGGGAACTTAGTACTAACATTCACTATTCACTCTAGGGAGCCCTTTGACTACTGCAGAAATTCTGTCAAGGCAGATGCCGTGGTCAGGCCTAGAGAGGCGGTCTGCAAGCCTGTGGTAAACATTAGCACAAACATGACAAACACCGGAAATGGACAGTTCCAGGTGTTCCCAGGCGGCAGATACATTGTCAAGATAGGCTTGGGCGGGTCTTTGCCCAGCGGAAATTACCGGCTGGCACTCTCCTTCGGCCAGCCTTTGGGCCAGTACATCACGTGGATCGACCCTGCCTCGGGGTACCGCGACTTCTTGGCCCCGCCGATGCCCACGCTTGAGTATATCTTCCAAGTGGACAACGCGGCGCCGCAAGGCTCCGCCTCCCCGCTTGGGCTTATTCTGACGCCGCTAGGCACACAGCCTTGCCGCTCTGCACAGTTTTTCAACTTAACGGTGGCTAGACCGCCGTGCCTGCCCAGGATGTCTATTCAGACAAACGCCACTGAGCTCAACGGGCGGTACTACATGGAGCCCGGAAAGGTGTACCAATTCAAGGTGAGTCTATACGTTCCCTGGGCGTACACCCCCATGAGACTTTCATTGTCAGTAGACTCCGGCACTGTTACGCCAGGCCCCTACTTGACGAATCCTCAGACCGGCGTGGGGTCTGCCCAACAGGGATCTAGGGCCTACTTTACGATTCAGCCGCCTAACCCCGCGCAACAGCTTAGCGGAGAATTTACGTTTTACCTACAACCCACTGCAGAGACCACGTCGCTGGAAGTGAGGTACGAGTCGGAATTTGCGATGTCTCCAGACACCTCGCCGGTCCCTAGGTGTGTTGCCTCCATTGTGCGTAACGTGACCGCGATGGTTTGCAAGCCATACATCAAACTTGACACCAACGCAACTGTGATTGGCGTAGAGGGCGACGCCTATTCCATTGTGGTGGACCCCGGCGCGCCGTATTGGCTTAGTTTATATATCGACGGCGTGTTGACATACCCCATTGCTAGGTGGAGCTGGACGGCGCCACAGGGGATCTCCCTAAGCCCAGCCACGGCGCAAATCCCTGTCCCCATCCCGCCGCCCCGCACTCTAGTATTTAACCTAGCGGCCACCGCACCCGGGACTTATCAAACAATAGGCCAGCTACTAGTAGGCACCTCGACATCGCCTGGCACAGCGCCGAGACTTAAAACCTGTGCCGAGATACAACTAAAGATAGAAGCTAGCAGGTGGGACTTTACAGTTAAGAGAGACCCTCCTGGCAATCTGACCGTAAAAGCAGGCTCCGTTACGGAGGCTAAGCTATATGTGTCTGTGGTGTCTGGCACCCCTAGGCGGGTATATCTCAGCGTGTACTCAGCCCCGCCGGGCTGGTCAGCGTCAATTAGTCCAGACAACGGAGTGCCCGACTACGTAGCCGCCGTGATTATCAACGTGCCAGCTGGCGTGCAACCTGGCACGTATGTAGTGAGGATAAAGGCCACCAGCGGGTCGGTGACGAAGTACCACGACATCACCGTAGTCGTCTCGTAACCCCAAATCTTTTAAACTAGCTCTTTTTTAAAAGACGTGGTTGAAGAACGTAAGTTGTACGTATGTATGAAATGTGGAAGAATCTTCTCAAAATCCGAAATGGAGATCCTCCCAGGTATTAGGTGCCCCTACTGCAACTTCAAAATCATAATGAAGGTCAGAAGCCCAACAGTCAAGCGTATACCAGCTGTTTGATGACCGACTTCAGCCAAGCAGCCGAGGCTTTTAGGAAGAGCAAACTCGCCGAGGCCCTACGCGTAGACGTAGTGGGAAGCCGCCTACTAGTCGACGTAGAGACCGGGCGGGTGAGGGGATACTTCATCGCAGTGAGGCAGGGAAGAGTGAGGATGAGAATAGACGGCTACACGGTGGTCTGGGACCCCGAGGCGGACACCGTGCTCTGGGCAGGCGGCCGCGGCGTCTAACACATACGCCCTCCGTAGTGGCATACGTAACCTATCTAAACGCGCGGCCTTAAGAAAGCGACGCGGCATACGCGCGCCGCGTGTTGACAACGGCAGACCTTCGCAACGTTACTTCGACGTACGGCGACATATCCCTGGAATAAATTTAAAAACCCGCCCATACACCCACGTAGGGCCCGTAGTCTAGCGGTAGGATGCCCAGGCCCCTAGGGGCCGCTTAAGCCTTACAAGGCACACCCGCTACAGCCTTAGAACGCGGGTGATCCCGGGTTCGAATCCCGGCGGGCCCACTCCCGTTTAGATTTATTTACTGGCGTTATTGTATATGTGATTCCGATTAGCGTAATGGTGGCGGGGGAGGGGACAACCTCTTTTAGGGTGAAGGGCAGGTTCGGCGTGGGGCGCCCCAGCGACTTCTCAGGCCCGTTTAGGCCGATTATCTCGTGGAACATCACGCGTAGGTGTAATCTTAGATGTGTCCACTGTTACATCGACGCCGGCGAGCCCGACGCCTACGAGTTGTCGACAAGAGAGGCGTTGGACGTAGTCGACCAGATGGCTGAGGTTGGCGTCCCCCTTATACTCTTTACCGGCGGCGAGCCGCTGGTTAGGAAGGACTTTTTTGAGATTGCGGCGTATGCGAGGGACAGGGGGATTAAGCTGGTTTTGTCCACTAACGGCACCCTGATCACCCCCGAGGTGGCTAAGGCTCTGAGGGAGGTGGGGTTTGTGTACGTTGGGGTGAGCTTGGACTCGGTGGGCGAGGAGTTTCACGACTCTTTTAGGGGGGTGCGCGGCGCCTTTGCGGCCGCGCTGGCGGGTATTAAGAACGCGATGGCGGCCGGCCTCGACGTGGGGCTTAGGTTTGTAATTACGGCTAAGAACATCCACGAGGTTGGGAGCTATGTGGACTTCGCCGCGTCTCTGGGGGTTAAGAGAGTGACCTTCTACCACCTCTCGGCCGCGGGGAGGGCGCAGGGGCTTTCGCAAGACTGGTGGTACACGCCCGCTCAGTACAGGCAGTTTATCAAGACGCTTATTGAAAAGGCGAGGCAGTACGCCGGGAGGCTGGAGATTGAGACCACCCTCGCGCCTTACGACGGCGTGTACATAGCGCTGACGGTGGGCAACGGCGATGTGAAGTATTTAGAGTTTGTGGAGTCCACGGGGGGGTGCGGCCGTAAGATAGTGTCGATTTACCCAAATGGCGACGTCTATCCCTGCCAGTTCATAGATTTTTACAAGCTGGGAAACGTGCGGGAGAGGAGGCTGAGGGAGATCCTCACCCCCGAGGCCCTTGAGCCTTTTGTAAACACCGACCGCTACCTCAGAGGCCCTAGGTGTTCTAGTTGCAATTTTAAGAAGTACTGTAAGGGCGGCGACAGGGCTAGGGCGTATTACCTAACCGGCGACATGTTCGGCGACGACCCCCAGTGCCCCATCCCCCACCTATTCAATGAAAATTAGAGTCGCCACTAGGGGCTCTAAGCTGAGTTTAATACAGACGCAGGAGTTGCTGGACCAGATCAAGGCCGTGGAGCCCTCCGCCGAGTTTGAAATAAAGATTGTAAAGACCACAGGCGATGTGGTGCAAGACAAGCCGCTCTACCAAATCGGGGTTAAGGGGATATTTGAGAAGGAGGTTAACCTAGCCGTGATAAAAGGCGAGGCTGACATTGCAATCCACTCTCTCAAAGACCTCCCCTCGGAGCTCTCGCCGGGGCTTGTGTTGGCCGGCTTCTCTAAAAGGGCTCCTCCCTACGACGCGGTTGTGAGCAGAGAGGGGTACGACTTATACACCCTGCCGAGGGGGGCGGTGGTGGGTACCTCAAGCGTGAGGAGGGCCGAATTCATTAGGGCCGCGAGGCCGGACGTCAGGGTGGAGCCTCTTAGGGGCAATGTGGACACGCGCGTGGGCAAGGTGCTGGCGGGTCAGTACGACGCGGCTGTGATGGCTGTGGCGGGGCTGTTGCGCCTCTACGGCTCTGCAACGCCGCTGGCGGTGCGCATGTTACGCCCCGAGGAGGTCCCGCCGCCGCCGGGGCAGGGCATCGTCGTGGCTGTGGCAAGGGAGGAAGACGGCTGGTTGGTGGACCTTTTGAAAAAAGCCAGCGACCCCCGCGCGGCTGTTGAAGCCGCAGCGGAGAGGGAGTTTCTACGCCACGTAGGCGCCGGCTGCCACGTGGCTGTGGGGGGCTTGGCGATAAGCAGAGATGGCGGGATTGAGTTCATTGCGGGGTTTGCCCACGGGGGCAGGCGGTACCTGGTCAAAGTTTTTGGAGACGACCCGCTCGAGGTGGGGAGGAGGGCTGCTGAGGAGGTGAAGAAAGTGTGGCGGGGCTAGTCCTCGGCTACGCGTTCTACTCTGCGTCCCATCTCTCTGCCTCCCAGGAAGTCTCTCACGCTGTATAACATCTGGTACTCCGGCGACCCCAGCTTCTTGAGGGCGTCTTTTACATATTCCTCGATTACGTCTCGGCGCGTTCCGTGTACCATGAAGTAGCAGGGGTAGGGCCACTTCCCCGGCACCGTGTTTCTGAGGACTACGTGCGTCGAGATGGGCAACATGGCGATGTCTTCGCACCTGGCCTCTTTTAAGACGACCATTGCGTTTTCTCTAAACCCCACGGCCTCTCCGTCGAGCGTGCCGTGGAGGTCTCTCAAGACTCCTATCTTTATCAGCTCTTTGATCTTCTCCAGGGTCTGCCCCACCGAGAGACCCAGCGTCTGCGCCGCCTCTTTGAAAGGCTCGGGGACTAGGGGTAGCGACTTTATCTTGCCGTAGAAGGCCGTTGGGATCCCCACCTCTGAGATGGAGGGCGGGTTCTCTGGCATTATGTAGCCCCTTGTCCACGACACGCCTCTGCGTAGGTCGAACCTCACGTCTACTTTGTACGAGCGGAGTGAGTACAACACGACGTAGTCGACGCCGAATTTCTCCGCCACGGCGCGGACCTTGGCCTCCAGCTCTTCTTTTGACGCGGCCTTAGTCACGTACCAGAGGTTGTATGGGCGGTAGTCTCTTTGAAAGTTGTGGCTGACGAGGGGGTCTTTGTTCACCTCGGCGGCTACGTCCTCTATGCGGCTCTCCGGCACAGCCATGCCCACCAGCGCCGCGACCATCCCCCTGGACCGGTAGTTGAGTATGGCGCCTATGCGCTTCAAGACGCCGGCCTTCACGGCGTCTCTAAGCCTCTCTATCACCCACTCCTCAGACTCGCCGAGTCTGTCCCCAATCGCCCTAAACGGCCTCTCTACCAGCGGGAAGTTGTACTGCACCTCCATCAACAAGTCCACAGTCTTCGCGTCCATGTCCAAAACCCGTTTCTTTTTTAAAAGTGTGGCGCCAGGCCAAATACACTATGGGGAGGAGGGTTGAGAAGCCGCGGAGGCCCACGGGCCCCCAGAGCCACCTGGCGTCGAAGTGATGCGGAAATAAGACAAAGTAAAGGGGCGCCCAGCCGTTCACCGCCCCGTGCAAAAAGGCGGCGCCCCACACCCCGCCTCTTAGGTAAGCCGCTGTGTGTAGCAGGGAGAGCAGGATGGTGATGGGGATGAACAACAACACCCCCTCAACGCGCCACAGCCAGCCGTATTCGTAGCCGAGGAGTATGGCGGGGGCGTGCCAAACGCCCCATACCACGCCGACTACAACAGAGGCTTTAAAATACCCAAGCCTCTGCGCCAGACGCGGCAGGAGATAGCCGCGCCACCCGTACTCCTCGCCGAAGGCGCCCAAAAAGGCGTTGATAATGGGCACAAGGGGAAGCACGACGGGGAGCAAGACGAGAAGCGGAAGTTGCCACTCCGGCACTTCTGGCAACCTCGGGCGAGGCGGGCTGAAGGGCATGGCGGTTAGGACCATCAAGGCGGTCCACGCCGCGACTGGCCACACGATCTTTAAGTACCCGGAGAGGCCTAATGCTGAACTTGTCGTCTTTAGGAGGGGGCCTCCGAGCTTTGGCGGGGGTATTCTGTGGCCCTCGGCCAACGCGCCCAGCGCCGGCGTCCACATGGTTGCGGCGAGCCAGAAGTACGACGTAGGCCATAGGAGTTGGAAGAGCCAGCCGAGCCCGAAGGTGGCGAGTAGGAACCTACGCATTGGCGCAGACCTCTCTGTCTTTCTCCTCGCAACAGACTACGTACTTCTTGCCGCCCGCCTCCACTGCCAGCCACAGGTCTGAGCAGTCTGGGGTGGAGAACGCGGTGGCTCTGCCGAAGGCTGTGGAACAGATGGCGTACAGCGACCAGAGCGACACGCGCCACCCCACCGGGCAGAGGTAGACGTAGTCGAAGATCTCGCGCGTGGAGAACTTTTTCAACACTCTGTAGTTTTTAATGACCTTCGTGGTGGCGTAGGTCCTCAGCACAATGGCGTCGCGCGACACGTCTACGCCACGCGGATATATGGCGGGCAGAGACAGTAGCACTGCCGTAAGAAAGGCCGTTACGATGCCTAGAACTACGTGCCGTCTCAGTATTAGAAAATAGACAGCGACAGCCCACGCAAATACTAAAAGGAGTATTGCTATGTATATTCCCAACTTTGACCTCCTCCTGTTCTTAGACATAATGCTGAGTAAACTGGTAAATTTATATATGAGGGGCTGTGGTTGGCGTGAGGCACCTACGTCTTGAAGTTTTTAATAACTCTCGGCTGATAATTTTAATAATGTTGGTAGTTATAAAGGTGTTTAACGCGTTGGCGGTTGGGGCGTGGGTCGCCTTGATGGTCTACGTGTATAACGAGGTTTACAGGTTTTCTGAGAGGCGCCTGCTTCTCCCCTTGGTCGCCGGTTGCTTGGGCGCAACGGTAGCGGCCTTGGCCCGTCTACTGTCTGGCTAGAAGGGCATCTTCGATGTCGCTCTCCACGACATAAAAGTGGGGAGCTTTGAACTTCTTTGGTGCCTTGTCGCAAGCCCGTCAAGCTTGACAGGCGTGTGTCGCCCAGGGGCGGGCCCCTCGGGCGCCGCGCGGCCCTGGAGGCGTTAGAAGGGTAGCCCCTCTTTTAGCCACCTGGCCGCGTCTAGGGCGTGGTACGTGAGGATTAGGTCTGCGCCGGCTCTTTTTATCGCCGTCAGTATTTCGAGAGTTATTACCTTCTCGTCGACGTATCCGGCAGATGCGGCGGCTTTGACCATGGCGTATTCTCCCGACACATTGTACGCGGCGAGGGGGGCCCAGGGGTAGTGCTGTTTCACTAGCCTCACCACGTCTAAGTAGGCGAGGGCGGGCTTTACCATCACAATGTCGGCGCCCTCTTCCAAGTCCATGGCCACCTCCTTCAGCGCCTCGTAGGCGTTGCGTGGGTCCATTTGGTACGTGCGCCTGTCGCCGAATTTCGGCGCCGAGGCCGCCGCCACTCTAAACGGCCCGTAGAAGGCCGAGGCGTACTTAGCTGAGTAGGCCATGATCCCCACGTCGTTGAACCCGTAGGAGTCGAGGGCTTTCCTTATCTCTGCGACTTGGCCGTCCATCATGCCCGACGGCGCCACGAAGTCGGCCCCCGCCTCTGCGTATGCCACAGCCTCTTTTGCATACAGCTTAATAGTCTCGTCGTTGTCCACGTACCATCTCCGGCCTTTTTCTCTCACCACGCCGCAGTGGCCGTGGTCGGTGTACTCGCAGAGGCAGACGTCTGCAAAAACTATGAGCTTGTCTCCAAAGGCTTCTTTCAACATTTGTATCGCCTTAGGCACCACCCCTTCGGGGTCGTAGCCGCCTTTGCCCAGGGGGTCTTTTAACTCGTCGGGCAGTACGCCGAATAGAATTACCTTGTTCACCCCTAGGCCGAGCGCCTCCTCCACGTAGTCAACTAATGGGCGCCCCACCGGCCACCTGTACTGCCCAGGCATCGAGGGTATCTCCTCCCTCTCTCCCGCGGGCTTTACAAACACCGGGAGGATGAAGTCAGAGGCGTCCAGAGACGTCTCGGCGACGGCGTCTCGGACGAGCTTGCTAGCTCTAAGCCGGCGAGGTCTAACCCGCGGAAATTCAAGTCTCATGACCTAGACTTTTCAACATTTTTAAAATCTCCCTGCCTCTGGCCAGGGCTCCGGCGGAGTCCCCCCTCATTATACACTCTTTAAACGTTTCGTCTTGCCAAAGCGCCTCGTAGAAGCGGAGCCTAGTCTTTGCGTCTGGGATCTCTTTCTTCGCCTCTTTCTTTAACTGGCTGTAGATCTCATAGAAGCGGGGGATCCAGCTTTTGTTTATACACTCCTCAATTACGTCTAGCGAAAGCCTGGCGGGCGTGCCCGCCGCCCCCTCGCTGGTCACAGCCACCCTCAGCCCGCCGATGCGCCGCTCGTATGGCACCACCACGTGGGTACGTTCGGCGTCTGTGGCGTCGTTAACCAGCGCTCCGAGAGACTCAGCCTTTTTATACAACATGTCAGCCAGCTTCTTGTCGTCGACCGCGATTACAACTATGTCGGCCCATTTGATGTCGTCAGTGGGGTCGTAGTTGTAAAGGTCTGCGCGGATTGTCTCAACGCCGAGCGACGCCAACTCGCCGCTCACCTCTTTAGCTATAACTCTCACAGAGGCCCCGGCGGAGGCGAATAACTTAGCCCTCCTGGTTCCCACCGAGCCCCCGCCAAAAATTAACACTTTTAACTTAGCGGCCTCTATCCAGAGAGGAATGCGCACAGTTAAAAAAGAGAGTTTTAAAAAAGGTGTTACTTTAGACCAACTAGCCGCATTACTCCATCGACAAGGCCGTTTATGAATGAATTTGTGGCATTTCTGAATTCCAAGATTTTCCCTACGGCGCCCTGGACCACTCCCGTTACTGTTAGGGCAAATGCGCTTATCAACGCCACTGCCACCAGGAGCAACAGCACCTCCTCCACCAACACCGCTCCTCTCTTCTTCACATCTAATTATTTGTTTTAAACGCAGCTATGCGCGGCCTCCCTCGGCTAACATGCGGCGGGCTGTCTCCACAGCCGCCTCGATCGTCGCCTCGGGGGCCACTACGTGCGGCACGCCCAAGGCGTTTAACCTGTCAGAAGTGACGGGGCCTATGGCCACCACCTTCTTGCCGCGTAGGTCTACGCTCTTTGCGAGGACCTCTGCCACTAGGGAGCTGGTGGCGACGATGGCAGAGGCCCTCTCTGCGAGCTCCTTAAGGCTCTTCACAGCGTCTTCGTCTATAACGACGTCGTAGACCGACACTTCGACCACCCCCGGGACCAGCCGCCTCAAAACGTCGTTGCCCGCCCCGGACCTCAACACCACAACTCTCCCCGGGGACATGGCCTCTAGCAACTTCGCCACTCCGTAGCTGGAGTACTCCCTAGGCGTCACACAACTCCCCACGGCCCTTGCAGTAGAGGGGCCTACACATATTACACACTTAAAACGCCTCCTCACCTCCTCTATGTTGACCGCTTGAGCCACGGCGGGGCTCATTACGACTAAGTAGTCGCCGTCTGGAATTACTACGTCTCTACGAGGCGCCAATTTGCCAATTGTGACGCAAAACGCCTCCTCTGGGCAAGGCCCCTCCTTCAGCCTGACCACTAAGAGCATAGCCTACGTAGGCGCGCCCCCCTCTCCACAACTCTCCCAACTACGATGACTGAGGGGTTCGGGACGGGGCCTAGTCTCCCAAGCGTCGTTTCTACGTACTCCTCGTCGTCGAAATACGCCGACTTGATAACCGCCACAGGCGTGTCAGGCGGGAGTCCGCCTTCTATCAGCTCCTTGGCTATGTCCCCAGCCGACGAGGCCCCCATGTAGACAATTATGGTGTCCACGGCGCAGGCGAGCTTTTTAAAATCCACCTGCCGCGTCCCCTTGGCGGGGTCCTCTCTGCCGGTCACCAAAGCCACTGAGCTCGCGGTGCCTCTGACAACAGGCGGTATGTAGTACTTCGCAGGAGCCGCCAAGCCGCTGGTGACTCCCGGCACAAACTCGCAAGGGACACCCCTCTGAAGCAGGTATTCACACTCTTCAAACCCCCTGCCGAAGACAAGGGGATCCCCTCCGTGAAGCCTAACCACCGTCTCGTAACGCTGGGCGTAGTGGTACAACATGGCGTTGATCTCCTCCTGTGTAGGCCCAACTCCCCCCGGGCTTTTGCCCACGTATACCAACACAGCCCCAGGCTTAGCATGTTCTAAAAGCGACTTGGCCACAAGGCGGTCGTACAACACAACGTCAGCCGACTTTAAAAGACGAAGCCCCTTTACAGTAATTAACTCAGGGTCGCCGGGACCCGCCCCCACTATGTAAACTCTGCCCACGCCTCCCCCATTCTTATAATTTAAAAAGGTAGAGGTAGGCGTCTCTATGGTCGTCGAAAAGGCCAGGCAGTTTTTCCCAGGGGGCGTGAACTCCCCCGCGAGGGCTTTGAAACACCTGCCGGCGCCTCTCGTGGCGAAGAGGGCTGAGGGGCCCTACCTCTACACAGACAGAGGCCGCCTCGTGGACTTCTGTCTGGCCTTCGGCGCCGTCATTTTGGGCCACGCCCATCCCAGGGTGAAGGAGGCTGTGGCTAAACAGCTGGAGAGGGGGTGGATCTACGCCCTTTTGACTGAGGAGGAGGTGGAGCTGGCCGAGAGGATAAGGGCGCACGTCCCCTCTATGCAGAAAATGCGCCTCGTGAGCACGGGCACAGAGGCCACTATGAACGCGGTGAGGGTGGCCAGGGGCTATACGAAAAGAGACTACTTGATCAAGTTCGAGGGCAACTTCCACGGCTCCCACGACTACGTGCTCGTAAAGGCGGGGTCAGGCGCCGCCACATGGGGAGTGCCCACAAGTGCCGGAATACCCCACGAAGTGGCTAAGATGACCATAGTGGCGCCTTACAACGACGTAGACGCCTTTTACAAGGCTGTAAAAGAGGCGGGGGAGAGGCTCGCCGCCGTAATCGTAGAGCCCATCGCAGGCAACTACGGCCTCATCATCCCAGACCGCGAGTTCTTGAAGGCGCTTAGAGAAGAGACTGAGAGAGTAGGCGCCTTGCTGATCTTCGACGAAATTATCACAGGATTCCGCGTGGGGCTCGGCGGCGCCCAAGAGTACTTCGGCATAAAGCCCGACCTAACGACGCTGGGAAAAGTAGTGGGGGGAGGTTTCCCCATCGGCATATTCGGCGGCAGAGCTGAGGTGATGAGCCTCGTGGCCCCGGAGGGGCCTGTGTACAACGCCGGCACGTACAACGCCCACCCCGTATCCGTCGCCGCGGGCCTCGCCACGGTAAAAGAGTTAGAAACCGGGGAGCCGTACAGAACAGCCAACGATGCCGCCGCAAAGATTGCAAAAGGCGTGGAGGACATAGCCCAGCGACACGGCTTCGACGTAGTCGTGAAGCAAATAGCCTCGATGTTCCAGTTCTATTTCAAAAAAGGCGACGTAAGAACGCCTCAAGATGTAAGAGAAAGCGACGAGAGGCTGTACTTAAAGCTACACGAGCTCGCGCTTAAACACGGCGTATACCTAACGCCTTCGCAGTACGAGGTGAACTTCACATCGGCATCCCACACCCCGGGTGTGGTCGAAGAGACGCTCGTCGCCCTAGAAAAGGCATTTAAAGAGCTAAGAGCCTTAAAATAGTTAAGTCGAAAAAACTATGCGAAACGTACAGGAGCTGATTAGACGCTTCCACGAGGCGCCATTACTCGTCTTCTGGGAGTCCACCAAGGCGTGTCCCCTAGCCTGTCGGCACTGTAGAGCAGACGCCATATTAAAGCCTCTGCCCGGCGAGTTAACTACCGAGGAGGGGAGGCGCCTAATAGACCAAGTGGCTGAGTTCGGAGACCCCAAGCCCATGCTTATCATAACGGGGGGAGACCCGCTCATGAGGGCGGACCTGTTTGAGTTAATCGACTACGCCAACGCCGTAGGCGTGCCCGTCTCGCTGGCGCCCGCAGTTTCAAAAAACCTGAGCGAAGAGACCCTTAAGCAGATCAAAGAGGCGGGGGTGAGGTCCATCTCCATCAGCCTCGACGGGGCGCGCCCGGAGACCCACGACGAGCTTAGAGGAGTCCCCGGAAGCTACTGGGAGACCCTAGCCGCCATAAAAAAAGCCGTGGAGACGGGGGTCTCGGTACAAGTCAACACAGTGGTGTGGAGAAAGTCGCTTCAAGAGCTACCGGAGGTGGCCCACCTCTTGAGACAGCTTGGGGTGAGGGTGTGGGAGGTGTTTTTCCTAATTGTAACTGGGAGGGCCAAGGAGGAGCTAGACATAACTCCGGAGGAGTACGAAGACGCCGTGCAGTTCTTAGTAGACGTCTCCACCTACGGCCTCCAGGTGAGGACAGTGGAGGCGCCCTTCTACCGCAGAGCCAAGATGGAGAGGCTGGAGGGCAAGACGTACCACAGCCCCCTCTACGACGCCTTGGTGCAGAGGCTGAGAGAGCTCATGGGGCCCCCCGCCAGGGGGGTAGACCCCACCATAGTCCCCACCAGAGACGGCTTCGGCGTAATATTCGTCGGATACGACGGCACGGTGACGCCAAGCGGCTTCCTCCCACACCCCCTGGGCAACGTGAGGAAGACAAGCCTTGTGAAAATCTACAGAGAACACCCCCTCCTGGTAAAAATGAGGCGCGGAGAATTCGAAGGGAGGTGCGGCATCTGCAAGTACAAAGACGTCTGCGGAGGCTCCCGCGCCAGGGCATACGCCACATATAAAAACCCACTGGCAGAAGACCCCGCCTGCATATACAGACCCAGCGCCTAGTCTCGCATCGATAAAAGGAAAGGCGAGAACCATCTAGCTATGACACGAAGAGCGTCTAAATTAATTGTTGACAAACCTACGACGCAACGAAACAACAACCGCCGCCTTATACCACCTGCTTACGCAAAACATGGCGGCTAAAATCTTCAACGATGGGCAGACATGAGAGCAAAAAAGAAGAAAAAACCGTGACGCGCTTCTGTGGCAAGACCTACCTATTTGTAGCCTCCACCCCCGCTGTTTAATCGTCGTCACGTTTTTCCCATATCCCTCAGATGTGGCTGACGTGGACCTCGGGTGCCTCCCAGAAGTTCGTACAATGTGGCTATGACGACGTCTGCGTTTTTACACGGCTTCCTCCTAGCTATGCAGACAGCCCTGGCGCCGGCCGCCTTGGCCATCTCCATGTCGTAGTCGCTGTCCCCCACGACGACCATGTCGCGCGCAGGCACGCCCAGGGCCCTCTCCACCACGTATAGGGGATCTGGGGCTGGCTTGCCCCGGGGAACCTCGTCGCCCCCAAGGACTAAGTCGACGTATTTTACAAGCCCCACAAGCTCCAACACCCTCCTAGCCACGTACCCGCTGGACGAAGTAACCACAGCGATGGGTTTGGGAAGCTCCGCGAGGACCTCCGAGTCCTCATAAGCCCTAACTCCGTAGATGTGCCTCTCCAGAAACAGCCTGTTTTTTAAAAAAGCCAGCTCCTCGGCGCGCCCCGGCATTAAAAACCTGGCAATATCCCTCGCAGGCAGGCCCATCAGCGGGGCCACGTCCTCGGCCCGCGCCTCGACGCCCAACAAGCGCAGAGCCTCCACCCAGGCGGCTATATGCGCATCCACCGACTCCACCAAGGTGCCGTCTAAGTCGAAGACGTACACGCCGCGTCTCAAAAACAGTTTTAAATCATTAACGAGGCGGCCCAGTGGTCGTGTTGATATTCCACGGCTCCAGAGACCCCGACCACAACAGACAAGCCGCAGAACTAGCGAAAAAAATCGGCGCAGACTACGCCTTCCTAGAAACAGAGCCCTTCTACAAGGGAGGCTTGGGAGTCCCCCTATTCGTCGCAGACGGAGCCGACTATAGAAAAGCGCTACAAATCGCACCTGTCAAGGCGCCGCCCCTAGTCAAATGGCCGGGGTTTAAAGAATACCTAGAAGGGCTCGGAGCACAGCTGTACATATTCCACGGGCCAGACAAGGGAGATGTAGCACAGCTGGGGCTCCCCACGGCTTTTTTAGAAGGAGAGCCAAACATAAGAGACGCCCCGTGCGTCAAGACAGCCGCGCCCGTGGTGATCACCAGAGGCCACATATACAAGCAGATAGAAAGGCTATACTCTAGATGCCAAACACACCTCCTCCCCCCACTCGCCGAACAGCCCCCATTTATAGAATTCCTAAGAAGAGCCATCCCCCTAGTCCTAAAACAGTACGCGAAGCAATAACAAAGGCACGAGGACGATATAACACATTTAAACCCCCCTAAATAATCCAAACGGGGCCGTAGTCTAGCCTGGTAGGATAGGGGCTAATAATGTAAATGGGGCTCTGTATATATGTAAAGAGCCCCGCCCCCTTACGGCGTGGCTTGGGCCCACGTGACCCCGGGTTCAAATCCCGGCGGCCCCACTATCCATCAAACTTTATTCGGACAAACTGGCGGGCCCGGTGGGATTCGAACCCACGACCTACGGGTTAAAAGCCTCGACGGGCTAGGCTGGGCCCTCCGCCGCTCTAACCGGGCTGAGCTACGGGCCCTGCGTCTATGTTCAAAGCTTTATTTAAGTTTTTCCTATGATTTGTTTAAGTCTTGTGGCGTCTTCGAACATGTAGACGTTGTTGAACATGACGTAAACGTCTCCGCCTAGCGACGTGGCTATTGTCTTTAGCCTCGTCAGGTCGTCGTCGGTGTACTTGTACCTGTAGTTCACCTCGCCCTTCCCCAGCCCGTGTAGTCTAAAGTAGTGGAGTTCGCCGGCCGGCGGCGTCCTTTTTAGGGGGTCTACTACGATTACTACGCCGAGGGCAGACACTTTTTCTATCAGCTGGGGATCGTTGTAGGTCTCTCCGCGGGGCTCCCAGGCGATTTTCCACTTCCCGACTACTGAGGCGAAGAAGTCGTATATATACGGCTCCGGCCTTAGGCTGGGCGGGGTTTGGAACACGAGGACTTCTGGGCCGAGGGGTGCTATGGCCTCTGTGAACTGCTCCCACAGTTCGAAGTTTTCGCTTGTGGGTTTTAGGAGGCCGTGTTTTTCTGTGGGTTTGAACCCCCTCGTCCTCTTGTAGGTGGGGCTGCCCGGTGGGTGGGTTATGCCTTGGAAGACCTTCGCCGTGAAGTGGAAGTGGGGGGCCTCCTCTCTCAACTTTTTCATCTTCTCGGCGTTGGGCATGTTGTAAAACGTCTCCTGTAGCTCGACGGCGTCGAGCGTTGAGTATACCGCCTTTCGAGATTTGGGGAATCCGCAGGTCCCTACAAAAATCATGGTTTTATTTACCCCCCTTTTTAAATCTGTGGAGAGGAGGTCTATATACTCGGGGGTGCAGAGCTGCTACGGGATGAGCGAGGGGGTTTACGTAGAGCCCGGCCCAATGGACTTGGCTAAGGCCGCCGCTCACCTCTATCTACACATGAGGGACTTGGAGAGGGGGCTTACCTACGACCACGGCTGTAAGAAGGTTAAGATGACCCCCGAGCTGTTTGAGGCGCGGTCTAAGTTTTTAGTCAAGCTGTGTAGAGAGCAGGGGGGCCGGGACTGCGACAAGGTGGAGGAGTTGGTGAATCACGTGCTTAAGAGTTTTGAACTGCCTCAGTGGGCTTTGGAGCTTGCGAGGAGAAAGCTGGTAAGGGTGTCTCGCCTTTTCTGAAAAGTTTATATATATCAACTCCTCTGGGCTAATGGAAGAGAAGCGGAAGAGACAAAACGTCGAAGACGTCTTACAGAGGTTGCCTGTGGACTATACGCAGGAGGGAGATGAGATTGTGGTGAAAGTGGGCAAGGGGAGGAGGCTACCCGAGTCTCAGTTTAGAGAGACTTTAAACGAGTTGAAGAAGATGGGGTTTAAGTTTGACCCAGATACTAAGACTTGGAGGAAGAGGGCCTAGAGGGCCACATAAATTTCCCCGTCTTTTCCCCACCCCCTCGCCATCGCCTCGGTGTTGTAGCTACAGGCCGGGTTCCCCCTGGCGTCTACCCCGATGATGCCGACGGTGTCTGGACCGTATGCCTCGGTTACTTGTTGGACTGCGTTTCTAAGGGCTGTCTCTATGTCGCCTACTCTGAGCAG
>JAVZUI010000011.1:0-49216 GCA_038879095.1 Pyrobaculum sp.
GTAAAAGCCATTTCACTAGTGAGAAAAGACTGGTACGCCAAGAACAGATCCAGAGTGGAGGAGTGGCGCCTTACTCTATATGCACTTAATAGGTCCCCCACTGGGGTGCTCGGCCTAGTTCTGTCGCTTGGGTTCGTCGTCGTGGGTGTCGCAGGCCCGATTTTGGCGCCTTATAGCTACAACGACTATCTATACTTAACAAACCCAGACCTCTACCTCGCCCCGCCGGGGGCCTACGGAATGCCGCTAGGCACCGACATATATGGAAGAGATGTGTTAAGTCTCATGCTCTACGGCGCGCGGGTCTCTCTTGTAATATCAGTCGTCACAATCGTCTTGGGAGTTCCTTTGGGAATACTGCTAGGCCTCGTGGCGGGGTACTACGGCGGCAAGATCGACGAGGCCATTATGAGAATCACCGACATGTTTCTTGCGTTTCCCGCCCTGGTCCTCGCCCTGGCGCTGGCCGCCACGTTTCCACAGCGCATAAGAGAGTTTTTAATAAACGACCCAAACTTTGCCGCTTTTATGGCCGCCGTGTTCGGCGTAAGACACGACGACGCCATACACCTAGCCCCGTTGATCTCAATATTCACGGCGTTGATAATAGTCTGGTGGCCGACATACGCTAGGGTGGTGAGGGGGATGGTGCTCGTGGAGAAGGAGAAGACATACGTGGAGGCTGCTAAGGCGCTTGGCTACTCCTCGTGGAGGATCATGACTAGGCACATACTGCCCAACATAATGTCGCCCATAGTTGTGTTGATCACCTTCGACTTCGCCACGGTGAACCTCCTCGCGGCGGCGCTAAGCTTCTTAGGCCTAGGCGCCCAGCCCCCCATCGTGGACTGGGGCTCTTTGATAAACATGGGCGGGAGCAGGTTCCCCACGGCGTGGTGGCTGGTCTTCTTCCCAGGCGTAGCCATCTTCTTAACCGCGTTGGGATGGAACCTGTTGGGAGACGCCCTGAGAGACGTGTTTGACCCAAAGTTTAGGAGGAGGATAGAGTTTAGGACATGAAGATCCTCGAGGTGAGAAACTTGACCGTGTACTTCTACACCTACGCCGGAGTGGTTAGGGCGGTGGAGGGCGTCTCCTTTGATTTATACAAAGGCGAGACCTTGGCCATAGTGGGGGAGACTGGCAGCGGCAAGAGCGTCACCACCAGGGCGATTACTAGGCTAATACAGCCCCCCGGTAGGGTCGTGTCGGGGTCGGTCATCTACAGGAGAGACGGTGAGGAAGTCGACTTGTTAAAACTGCCGGAGGAAGAGCTTAGGAAGATCAGAGGCTCTGAGATCGCCTACGTCTTCCAAGACCCGTCCTCAGCCTTAGACCCCCTATACACAGTGGGTTATCAAATAGGCGAGGCAATGGCGGCGCATAGAGGCGGTGGAGTTAAGCAATACTTTAAAGAGGCGGTGGACCTCCTAAGGCGCGTGTTAATCCCAGATCCCGAGGCCAGGGCCAGGGCTTTTCCACACCAGCTGTCCGGAGGGATGAAGCAGAGGTCGGTCATAGCCATGTCGATTAGCAACAAGCCGAGGATTTTAATAGCCGACGAGCCCACCACAGCGGTGGACGTCACAGTACAGGCCCAGATACTACAACTATTTAAAAAATTAAAGGAGGAGATCGGCATGTCCATAATCTTTATCACTCACAACATGGGGCTCGTGGCCGAGTTCGCCGACAGGGTCATTGTAATGTACGGAGGAAAGATAGTGGAGGAGGCGCCGGTGTACGAGCTGTTTCAAAACCCCAAGCACCCCTACACACAGGGGCTTTTGAAGGCGGTGGTGAATCCCATAAATCCGCAGAACAGGCTGGAGCCGGTGCCGGGCACCATACCTAACTTGATAAACCCGCCCAGCGGCTGTAGGTTCCACCCACGTTGTCCCTTCTACATGCAAGGCAAGTGCGACAAAGAAGAGCCGCCTCTGGCGGGAGATAGACACAAAGTTGCCTGCTGGCTGTACACATGACTCTGCTAAGGGTGGAAAAGCTTAGCAAATACTTCCCAGTGGGCGGGTTGCTTAGGCCTAGGGGGTACGTAAAGGCCGTGGACAACGTGGACTTAGAAATTCGAGAGGGCGAGACGCTGGGCCTGGTGGGGGAGACAGGAAGCGGCAAGACCACACTGGGGCGCCTCGTGTTGCGGCTCATAGAGCCCACCTCTGGGAAGATATACTTCGAGGGGGTAGACATAACCAAGGCCTCCGGCAGACAGTTGAAAGAATTTAGGAGGAGGGCTCAGATGATCTTCCAAGACCCCTACATGTCTCTAAACCCGCGCCTCACGGTATACCAGACCCTGTTAGAAGTTATAAAAGTACACAAGCTCCCCGTGGCAGACCCCGAGGACTACATAGGAAAGATGTTGGAGCTTGTAGGCCTTGAGAGGAGCCACCTCCACCGCTATCCACATGAATTCAGCGGGGGGCAGAGGCAGAGAATCGCCATCCTCAGAGCTCTTATACTCCAACCCAAGTTTTTAGTCCTCGACGAGCCGACCTCGGCGCTGGACGTCTCGGTGCAGGCGCAGATATTAAACATGTTAAAAGACTTGCAGAAGTCTATGCGTCTCACGTATCTGTTCATCAGCCACGACATCGGCGCCGTGAGGTACATGAGCGACAGAATTGCAGTTATGTACCTAGGCAAAATTGTGGAGATAGGCCCCGCCGACTCGGTGATAAAAGAGCCCCTGCATCCATATACACAAGCCCTAATCTCAGCACTGCCCATACCAGACCCCCAGGCGGCTAGAAGCCGAAAGACCATCATATTACAAGGCGAGCCCCCCAGCCCCCTAAACCCGCCCAGCGGCTGTAGGTTCCACCCACGTTGTCCCCTAGCGATAAAAGGCAAGTGCGACAAAGAAGAGCCCGTCCTCCGCGAGGTCAAGACCGGGCACTACGTCGCCTGCCACTTGTATTAATGCTTAAATAATAGGCCTCACTGTTAGACATGGCAAAAAAAGTACTTATAATAGGAGGGGACGCGGTTGAGGCCTTGGAGATCTTCTACCCCTACTTTAGGCTCAGGGAAGAGGGGTTTGAAGTACACGTCGCCGCGCCTACAAAAAAGACGTTGAAAACAGTAGTCCACGACTTCGAACAGGGCTGGGAGACCTATACAGAGAAGCCAGGCTACAACTTTGGGTGGGTTGCAAAAGCTCTCTCAGAAGTAAGGCCGGAGGAATACGACGGTCTCGTCATCCCAGGCGGGAGAATGCCGGAGTACGTCCGCGTCGTGGCGTCAGAAGACGTGAAGAGAATTGTAAAGCACTTCTTCGAGGCTAATAAGCCCGTGGCGGCGATTTGCCACGGCCCGCTTATACTTGCAGCGGCAGGGGTGATAAGGGGGAGGAAGATGACTAGCTACATAGCAGTAAAGCCCGAGGTGGAGAACAACGGAGGCACCTGGGTAGACGCAGAAGTGGTTGTCGACGGCAACTTAGTCACCGCCAGGGCGTGGCCGGATAATCCGGCGTGGATGAGAGAGTTTATTAAATTGTTAAAGTCAAGGTGAAGGACGTAAAACCCGAGCTTTTTCACTACGTCTTATACCCAGCCACGGTGCCCATAATAGCCGCTAAGCTGGGCGATGAAATTGGCGCCATGCCAGCCGTGTGGACCACTTCGCTTTCTATGAACCCGCCGCTTCTCATGACTGCCATCGCGCCGGAGAGGAGGACCTACAGGTTGGTGAGAGAAAGCGGATACTTTACGGTAAACCTACTTGACTTCTCCCGCGCCGCCGACTTGGCCTTTATAGGCGACGTCTCTGCCAGGTTTGTACCTGACAAGTTTGATAAGGCTGGCATTAGGCTCGTGCCGGCGCGTAATATACCCAGCGTGGTGGTGGAAGGCGCGGCGGCTGTCATTGAGTGTCAGCTAAAACAGGTGGTGGACGTGGGGGGAGACCACGACGTGTTTGTTGGCAGAGTAGTGGGGGTGTACGCCGGGGAGGACTTCACAGAGGGGGGCTGGAGGCTTGAGAAGTACAGGCCTATCCTATACGTGGGGCGGACGAGGAGGCCGGGGCCCGTCATGAGGCGTTTCGCCACGGTGGGGGAGGTGGTGGAGTTTGAATACGCAAGGGGGATGCAAGACGCCGTAGAGGCGAGGAAGAGGGCGTATCAAGCCGCCGAGGAGGTTGTAAAGGAGGCGGCGAGGCGGCTTGGCCTAGATGTAAAAGACGTTGCCTACATCCTACTAGACGTGGTGAAAAACTACTTGGCTAAGGACTGGTAGCCGGGGTTTTTGCCGTTTCTATACGACATGTCTAGCAACGTGAGTGGGAATACCAGCGGAATGCGCAGTTTGCCTAGTTGTTGTAGACAGGCGGGGCTCTCCACCAACACGGCGTCTGGCTTTATTTCCTCTACTTCTCGGCGCTTCTTGTCTAGGACCGCTTCGGCGATTTTTCTGTGCCTAAGGGGGTATAGGTTTCCGCCGCCGCAACATACGTCTGCGCTTGGCAGAGGCACCAGCTTCAGCCCTGGTATTTTGGAAAGCACCTCCACGACGGCTTGGTGCGCCTTCGCCACGTTCATGAGGTGGCAACTGTGTTGTACAGCCACCCTCATCTGTACGGGGCCTAGCTCGCCTCTGACGCCGTCTTTGTAGAGGAGCTGGAGTACGTCCACGACCCCGCCTGCGTATCTCATCAGCTCCGCCTGGCACCCCCCGGAGTTCGGCACCACTACGGCGTCTACTCCCCCCAAGTTTTTCAAAACCTCCAAGTTTCGCCGGGCCAGCTCCTCGGCTTTTTCGAACTGGCCGCCGTGTCTATACGGGGCGCCGCAACAGCTAAACCTCGGCACAACTACGTCGTAGCCGTTCCACGTCAAGACGCGGACGGCCGCCTCTACCAAGTCGCCGCGCCACTTCCAAGACACGCAGTCCTCGGCCACGAACAACGCCACCCTCCCCCTCCTCCCGCCCTTTGCCGAAAACTCCATGCCGACGTACCGCCCCGCGTCTATGCCGGAGTTAAACGGCTTCAAGACGTCCACAAGACGGGCGGCCGCGGGCAGAAGCCGCAATCCAGGCCCCGAGTTTAAGAGGCGTAGCAACGGGAGGTAGCGCCGGTACGTCACCGACTGCATAGCCTCTCTATGTGCGCGGAAGAACTCTTCGTAGACCTCGCCGTATTTTACGCCGGAGGGGCACGCAGTTTCGCACCTCCTACAGTACACACATGCGTCTAGGTATTTAAGCAACTCCTTAGTGGGCTTTGCCCTGCCCTCGGCCACCGCCCTCATTATGTGTAGCCTCCCCCGCGGGCTGTGTCCCTCAACCCCCGTGGCTAAGTAGGTGGGACAGGTGGGCAAGCAGAAGCCGCAGTGCACGCATTTATACACCTCGTCTAACCTCATGGAAACCTCCCTGGCGAGAGCACGTTGCGGGGGTCAAATATCTTCTTCAACCTAGCCATCAGGTCTGTATTCTCCAGCGCCCACTTGGCGGGGGGCTTTAGCTGATACACGGCGGCCCCCTCCACGGAGGCCCCCGCGACGAACATCACGCCCAGGAGAGGGTAGCGTAGGTACTGGGCGCCTCTAGGCGGCGGCGGGAGCTGTGCGGGGGGCGCAACGGCCTTTAACACCACCTCATGTGAAAACAGGTCTTCCGCGGACGTGACGCTTCGCCACATCCTCTCCGCCTCGGCGCCGTAGTAAACCTCAGCGGGCTTTGTCTTCCCCAGCCTATACTCCACCTCGGACTTAACGCCTTCAAACCTGAGGTACAAGACGCCGTTGCGCTCTGCCGCCGCCGTGGGGAGAAGCCTCCTGACCTCGCCCAGTGGCCTCGGCGTAGTGACGGCGACAGCCACAGTGTCTGGGAGCGCGTAGACTCTCATGTAGACCTCGGTGATTACGGCCAGCGTCCCCCAGGAGCCGGCCAAGACGCGTTTTAAGTTATAGCCAGCCACGTCTTTCATCACGGGGGCGCCGAACTTAACCGTCTTCCCCTCGCCGGTCACCGCTCTGACGCTTAGTAGCTGGTCGCGGGGGGTCATGTACCTATACGCAAGAGGGCCGTAGAAGTTGGTGGACACAATCCCCCCGACAGACGACTTTTCAAACAGCGGGGGGTCAAGCGCCAGCCTCTTATCCCTCTTTGTCAAATACTCCTGCACCTCCGCCGCCGGCGTACAAGCCGAGGCGCGCAAGACGAACTCCTCGTCGTCTACCTCCAACTCGCGCGGGAGAGAGGTCAGCTCGAGCAACTCGTCGTACTCCACGGGAGGCCCCATAAACGCCTTGCTGCCCATACACACCGGCAGTAGCCTTGCGCCCCTCCTCCCCGCATCTGCCACCGCCGCGGCGAGCTCCTCCACAGACCTCGGCCTCATGGGAATATCTTACCTGGGTTTAGCAACTCCCTCGGGTCGAAGGCCGCCTTCACCGCCTTCATCAAGCCCAGCTCGGCCTCGCCGTACATCTTGGCGAGGAGGCGCCTCTTCATGTACCCCACGCCGTGCTCCCCCGTTATTGTGCCTCCAAGCTCTACGCAGGCCTCTAATATCTCCTCGCCGGCCTCCACGGCCCTCTCCCTCTCCCCCGGCTTTCTCTCGTCGTATAAGATCAGGGGGTGTAGGTTGCCGTCGCCTGCGTGGAACACATTGGCCACTCTGAGCCCCCTCTTCGCCGCCGCGTTTTTAGCAATTAACAGCGCCTCGGCCAGCCGCTTCCTGGGTATGGTGCCGTCCTCCACTACGTAGTTAGGCCCCACGAAGCCCATCGCGCCAAAGGCCTGCTTCCTCGCCGCCCATATCTTCGCAGCCCTGGCGGGGTCTTCCACAATTTCCACGCCGTGGGCCCCCGCCTCTTTTAACACTCTCACCACCTTCTCGGCCTCCTCCCTGGCGCCTGGGGGAGAACCCTCCACTTGGATTAACAAGACGGCCTCCGCGTCTCTGGGCAGGCCTGCCGCATATGGCCCCGACTCCACTGCCTCGATGGCCAGCTTGTCCATCAGCTCCATGGCCACGGGCATCGCCCCGGAGGCTATGACGGCGGACACCGCTCTGCCCGCCGTTGCGAGGTCTTTAAACGTGGCCAACACTGTGAGAGTTGATTCGTACAACGGCGTGATCCTCACGACTGCCTCTGCCACCAGCGCCAGGGTGCCCTCAGAGCCTGCGATGAGCCCGATGAGGTCGTAGCCGGGGGTCTCAAATGCCTTGCCTCCAATTCTGCGGACCTCCCCCGGCGGTATTACGACGGTGAGCCCCCTCAGCTGGTTTACCGTGACTCCGTATTTAAAACACTTCACGCCCCCCGAGTTGTGGGCCACGTTGCCCCCTATTGTGGACACCCTCTGCGACCCGGGGTCTGCCATGTAGGCGTAGCCCAAGTCGATGGGGTACTGGTACCCCAGGCGCGAGAGGTATACGTTGATCCAGTCGTTAATCACGCCGGCCTGCACCACCGCCACCTCGTTGTCGAGGTCAACCTCTAGGATCTTGTTCATCCGCGCGGTGCTGACGACCACGCCGCCTTTTACAGGCACCGCGCCGCCGCTGAGACTTGTGCCGGACCCCCTGCCCACGATGGGAACTCCGTAGTCGTAGGCCAGCGCCACGACCTTGGCCATCTCCTCTGCGTCGCGGGGGAAGACCACAACGTCGGCGCGTCCCCTTACGGCAAGCGTGCCGTCCTGCTCGTATACCAAGACGTCGGCCTCTTTGTGCAACACCCCCTCCTCTCCCACTACCTCTTTTACTTTCTTAACAAAGCTTTTTATGCTCATTTCAAGTACCTAGCCCTCACCGCGTGGATTACCTTGGGTATGTCGATTCCCATGGGGCAGACCTCTCTACAGTTGCCGGCGTGTACGCACTTCAACGCGTGGGGGCCTGCCTCTTTTATGCCGCGGGTCACGGCGGTCCACATGACGCCCATCGGTCCCGTGTAGGGCGGCACGCCGAACTCTTTCCCCAGCGCCCAGTACACGGGGCAGTGCATGTGGCACCTCCCGCATCTAATACACAAGAGGGCCTCCCAGAGGTCTGGGTCCCTCGCCGCGGCCCTCCGCCCGTTGTCCACCAGTATTACGTGGAAAGACTTGGGGCCCTGGGCGGGGGAGACCCTCCTCATCTCAATGTCTGCGGTGGAGCTGGGCCCCGCGGAGAAGTTTAAATAAGTCGGCGGGTAGAGCCCTGCGTATGCGGATTGGACAGCCGCCGACATAAAGGCGTGGAGCAACGTGGGCACTATTTTCTCAACCCCGTCGTAGACGATGTGCACCGGCGGCACCACCGTAGTCATGCGGATGTTCCCCTCGTTTTCCACCAGCACCACCGCGCCCGTGTCGGCGGCGATGGCGTTTGCACCGGTTATGCCTACGTCGGCTTTAAAAAACTTCTCTCTTAGAAACTCCCTCGCCCTCTGCGCAATGGCCTCGGGCTCGGGGGGCACGGCCATGCCCAGGCGCTTGGCCAACACCTCAGCGGCCTTTTCCTTAGTCATGTGGACCGCCGGAGCCAGTATGTGGCTCGGCTCGTCGTCGGCGAGCTGGATTAAAAACTCGCCTAGGTCCGTCTCCCACACCTCGTTCCCCTCCTCCTCCAGCCTCCTCCTCAGCCCAGTCTCGATGGCCACGTTGTTCTTGCCCATCACCACCACCTTGCCCCGCCCCACGATCTTCGCCGCCGCCTCTCTGGCCTCCTCAGCCGTCTCTGCCAGAGTGAAAGTGCCGCCGATTCTCTCCACAGACTTCTTAAGCTCCTCTATGTAGTAGTCTAGGTTTTTGACAACCTCCTCCTTTACTTTCCTCACCTCTTTGGCAAGGTCCTTTACGTAGGGGAACCTGGCCAAGACGTCGTACGTCCTCGGCACTATGTGCGACTTCGCCCTCTCGACAGCCTCCTGCCAGCTCATGCCTCGAGGACTTCTGAAATGTCCTTAACTTCCACCAAGCCGGTCCTAGAGAGGTTTACCATACAAATGGGGCAGGCCACCACCACGGTTTTAGAAAGCTTAGACAACTTCGAGGCGCGGTCCATGGCAATCCTCGTCGCCAGCTTCGGCGCGATGGACTCCGCAGGCCCACCGCAACAGCCGGAGGTCTCCCTCCCAGTGATGTAGAAGTCCTCCACGGGGGAGCCAGCCTTTAGGAGCTCTCTGACGCGGTCGTACTTGCCGAGGTGTCTGGCGTATAGGCAGGAGTCGTGTATGGCGAAGCCCCTGGCCTTCACCTTGACCCTCCCCGCGTCTACGAGGTCGAGGTAGCTGACGACTCGTATGTCGAAGCCCGGCACGTACTGTGGGTACACCTTCTCCAACACGTTGTGGGTGTGGGGGTCTACTGTGACGACCTCGCGCACGCCCCTCTCTTTGAAGAACTGGTACACCCTCTTGGCGTATTCTGCGAATTCGTCTACGAAGCCCAGCTCATACAGCAACGCGCCGGAGTACGGCTCCTTGTCTAACAGGCCGAACTCGACGCCGCTTGCCTTGAGCAGTCTGTAAATCGAGCGCAGTATGGCGTTGCTCCTCTCAAGCTCCTCCCTCGAGGGCCTCAGCACCAGGCCCCCGGCGAGGCGCGCGCCTACTGAGGCGGCTTTTGATAAAAGCCCGCCTCGGGTGACGCCGAATTTTTCTAAATTCTCCACGGCTTTTTGTATAACAGGCGCTATTTGGTACATACAAGAGGTGTACAACACCCTATGCGACTTCTCCGACTGCAACCCCCTCTGCCACTTGGTACATATTTTCTCATCCACTGGCAGTGGGAGCATGTTGTCGCGGAGAGAAGAGGTGAGAAGATCTCTAAGCGTCTTGACCCAGTCAATACTTACTTCCATTGTGTATAATACTTTGAGGCCCTTTTAACTTTTTATACTTCACTAGAAACTTAAACGATGAAAAAATTAATTGATCAACTGTTTGACAAATTTAGAGACAGGGTTTTTACAGAGGCTCACATACTTGCCCTGTACGGCAGAGACGCCTCTTTCGAAGAGGGCGTCCCGCCTCTGGCGGTGGTCCAGCCGGAGGACGTGGAGGAGGTCAAGTGGCTTGTGAAGTTCGCCGTTGAGAACAGGCTGAAGCTGTTGCCCGTGGGCTCGTCGACGAGCCTATCGGGAAACGCCGTGGCGAAGGCTGAGAACACCGTGGTGGTGTCAATGGAGAGAATGAACGCAGTAGTGGAGGTACAGCCCACCGACTGGGTCGCCGTGGTGCAGCCCGGCATTAGAGTAGACGAGCTAAACCTAGAGCTGGCTAGGCACGGGCTGCAGTGGCCGGTGGACCCGGCCTCTTCTAGGACGGCCACTGTGGGGGGCGTGATTAGCAACGGAGGGGGCGGGCTCAGGGGGGCTAGGTACGGGCCCTCCTCCCACTGGGTCCTGGGGCTTGAGGTGGTGATAGGCACTGGGGAGGCAATAAGAGTGGGGTGCAGGACGGTGAAGTGCAGAGAGGGGTACAACCTCACGCAGATCTTCGTCGGCAGCGAGGGCACGCTGGGCATCATAACCGAGGCCGTCCTCAGGCTCGCCCCTCTGCCCCAGTCCTTCGTCGGCCTCCTCGCCAGGTTTAAGACGGTGGAGGACCTGGTGGACGTAGTTGTGGAGATTAGGCAGGCTAGGCTTTGGCCCATGATTTCTGAGTTCTTAGACGACGCCATATCGGAGGTGGTGGGGCTGGGGAGGTTGTTCCACCTCTGGGTAGGCGTAGACGTGACGCCCGGCGGAGAGAAGTACGTCTTGGACAAATTGGCGGAGGTGGTAGCCAAGCGTGGGGGAGAGGTGGTGCAGACCGCCTACTCACTGCAGGAGTTTAACAAGGTGCTAGAGCCTAGGAGGAGGCTGTACAGCGCCCAGCTCCAGCTGGCGTTTGCAGAGTACGGCCCCGACGCCTTTGTATTTATAGAAGACGTGGCTGTCCCCATGTCAAAACTCCCAGAGGCAGTGAGGGCGATTAGACAGCTAGGCGAGAAGTACGGCGTGAGGGTGGTGCTGGGAGGCCACATCGGAGACGGCAACTTGCACCCAGCCGTGTGGGCCCGCCGGACAGACAGAGAGCAGGTGAGGAAAATTGCGGAGATGTTTCACGAAATTGGCAGAATAGCCCTGAGGCTTGGGGGGACTATAAGCGCCGAGCACGGCATCGGGGTCCAGAAAAAAGAACTTCTCAAAGAGGCGGTCCAGGCTAAGAACGGGAGAGAGGCAGAGGCCGTGTTTAGAGTTATGAGAGAGTTGAAAAAAGTGTTTGACCCCCACGGCGTCTTTAACCCCGGCAAGATTATATGAACAGGCAACAACTCTTAGAGGAGGTAAAGAAGTGCCAGTTCTGCGGCTTCTGCGAACACGTCTGCCCCACGTTGAACGCCACCAGGACGAGGCACTTCGGGCCGAGGGGTAGGATAAACATAATCCTCAAGACGCTGGCCAACGGAGAGAAGATAGGGGACGACGTCTTCGCAGGCATCGCCACTTGCCTAAACTGCAGGGCATGCAACACGCAGTGCCCGGCTGGGATAAAAATAGCAGAGGCAATACACAGCTTCAAGATACTACTTTTGAAAGGCGAATTGTCATAAGAAAAATAGTTTCTTCTATCGCAAGAGTACCTTATATCTCTCGAAGTAGGTGTAAAATATGTTGTACATCTAATATGAAGAGTCGGATGTTTATACAAAGGTAAATTATAGATTTATTATCATGTTATCTTCTGCTACAATTAGCGGCCTTTTTACATCTTTAACGTCTTGGTAAATTGTGGGATTAAATCTCTCGTCTATATGTGTGAGTATCAGTAGTTCAGCGCCAATAGCATTTGCGTCGGCTATTGCCTCCTGTGTAGTAGTATGCGCGTATTTTGCACATATATCAGCATACTGTTGGTTACAAGTTGCCTCATGTACCATTACGTCTGTGCCTCTTCCAAGGTCATAGATGGATTTACACTGTGGAGATGTGTCACCTGTAAATAGTATACTTAAGCCAGCTTCGATTCTGAAGGAGTAGGCCTCTTCGGCCGTGTTGTGACACGCATTTGTTGCGGCGATTTTAACACCAGAGGAAATTATCGTCCCAGGTTTTATGTCGTAGATCCGTACAGGATATTTGCTACTTTTTAATACGTGAGGAGAAACAATTCTTAAAGTCTCTTCCACGATTCTCGGCGCGTAGATACTTATCGGCTTAGTCCTCCCATCGATATGAGCTTGAAACAAAGCCTCGGGTAGTCCCAGAAAGTGGTCCATGTGGCTGTGGGTAATCAGCACGTAGTCGATATCTGCGAGTAGTCCTTTATCTGAAAGCTTGTAGTGACATCCAACTCCGCAGTCTATTAGTATTAGGCCCGCGCCAGTTTCTAACAACGAGGCTGCCCTCCAACGCCTCGAGCCGGGGCTGCCGCCAGCCCCCGACCCTATTATATGCAACCTCACTTAGGAAAGATATGCGCCCTATTTAAATCAATTCTAAATCTCGTCTTAGCTCCTTCTTCAATTTTTAAACTGGGCGGAGCCCGTGCCTTAATCTTGATATCGTTGAAGTCGAGCTCTACTAACTGGTAGGGGCCCAGGTACTCAACTCTGACAATTACTGCCTCGTAGTCGCCTTCGCCGAGTACCACATCCTCCGGGCGAAACCCGACAGTAACTCCTTTCCCCACGCCTAGGACTTCCCCTGGTACTAAGTTGCTTAGGCCTAGGAAGTTAAAGACAAAAAGTGATTTTGGCTTTGTGTAGAGCTCGGCGGGAGGACCTACTTGCTCTACTTTACCTTGGCTAAGCAGTATCAACATGTCTCCTAGCGCCATTGCCTCCTCTTGGTCATGTGTTACGTGTAGAACTGTAGCTCCTAGACGTCTTTGTAGATCTTTTAAAAATCCTCTGACTTCTAGTCTAAGTCTCGCGTCTAGGTTACTTAGCGGTTCGTCTAGGAGTAGTATCTTAGGCTCCTTCACCAAGGCCCTTGCGATGGCCACCCTCTGCTGCTGGCCGCCTGAAAGCTGGCTGGGGTATTTATGCAACTGGTCTTTTATGCCTAAGATTTCGGCGATCTGTTCAACTTTTTCCTTAATAACATCTTTTGGCATCTTCCTATTTTTCAGCGGCATGGCTATGTTGTCAAATACAGTGAGGTGGGGGTATAAAGCGTAGTTTTGAAATACAATACCCACATCTCTTTTCCAGGGCGGGAGGCGAGTAATATCAACTCCATTTAGATATATAGACCCCTCATCTGGCGTCTCAAACCCGGCGATTAGACGTAGAAGTGTCGTCTTGCCTGAGCCCGACGGGCCTAAAACTACCACATAGCTCTTATCTGGAATTATTAACTCATCAATCTTCAATGTAAAACCTTTAAAAGATTTTCTAATATTTTTTAAGTGTAACATATTAAGACATTCCCCAAACTTTTTCTAGGCTACGTCTAACTATTACTAAATATGTCAGAGGAGGAATTATGCTAATAACACCAGCGGCCGCCACAGCTCCGTAACTCATAGTAACAGGACTCATTAACATGCCTATAAATATAGAAAAAGTTTGGGCGCCGCTTAAAGACAGCGGATTTTCTAGATTATAAGGAGTAGAAGTAAAGGCTAGGGGGAAGATCAAAGCCCCCCAGGAGAATAAAAAGGCGTATAGTCCTGCCACGCCCAGGCCGCTTTTACTAAGTGGCAGTACTACTTTTAGAAAAGTTTTTACTCTATTTAATCCATCTGCTAGAGCGGCCTCATCGATCTGTTTATTAAAACTAGAATAGTAATTATATAAAATCCATATTGCATAAGGTAGAGTCATTATAGGGTATGTAATAACTAATGCCCACAAAGTGTTTAAAACGCCAAGTACTTTTAGCAGTAAGTAAAGAGGTACGATGTAAATTAGAGTGGGGGTAGACATTAAGTAAAGAATGTATGTAAGTAGCTTTGTCCCGCCGACGCCGTGTACCTTCATGTGATATGCCGCAGTAGAGGCAAGTAATAATGTAATTAAAGTATTTATTATAGAAACATAGGTACTTACTAATAAAAAGGGAAGACCAGTCGTAAATACTTGTATATAGTTATCAAGTGAGATTTTTAATGGTATTATCGTCGGCGGCACTTGGATAATCTCGCCTGGGGATTTTATAGAGACGAGAATCAGCCAGAGAAAAGGTACGGCTACAAAAGTCAGCGCTAGTACTAGTACCATTATGTGGAAAGCTTTGGGTACCTCTTTTTGGGGTATCCAACGTGGGATGGGGAGTCTTATAAAAGTCTTTGTTGAAAGCGCCTTTACATATGCCAAGGAGAGAAGAGTACCAATAATAGTCATGATAACTATAAGAGTGGCAGAGTAGCCAAACTCTCCAGAAGTAAAAGATTCATACGCGTAGTAGGCCAAGTTATCTAAAAGTCTCGGGCCCACCTGGGCGGTGCCTATGTAAATTGGGTCAAAAGTAAAAAAGCCGGTTAGCGCCGTTAGTATAAAGGCTGATATTATCTGAGGCGTAATTAGGGGTAAATCCACTGCAAAAAATTTCCGAGGTCCAAAAAGCCCATCGGCAAATGCCGCCTCTTCCACCGTCTTTGGCAACGCGCGTAGGCCGGAGTAGATGATAAGCAAAGCCGTGGGAAATGCCCTCCACACGTCTATTAACACGATGGTCCATATTGTAGATATGGGGTTGCTATGTATTAGTCCGAGTTGCATTAAGTAGTAGCCAAAGCCGTACAGGGGGTTAAGAAAGAGATACCACGCCATAGATGCTGTGACAGCTGGAATAAAAGCTGGAATCATGAGGGGCAATAGCCACTTACTTCCCAGTCTTTTAATTGCAAGAGCCACAGGAAGCGCCAGGGCTGTCGAGATCGCTGGCGTTGCTATTGAGTAAATTAAGGTATTAACAACAATCTGTGGACCATATGGGTCTTTTTGAAAAAGCCACATATAGTTTCCGATGCCGATCCACCTAAGCTCGCCTTCGTAGGTCCTTTCGTATAAGCTCAGCACTGCGTTGCTTATAAGCGGGTATGTAGTTAAAAAAACGAGATAGAGTATGGGAAGAGATGTTAAAAAAATGATTTGTTTATCTTTCATGAAATTTTTGCAATATTGAGCCAAGTATTGTATATGTTTTTCTGAGTTGTAGTTGCGTCTTGTTCGCCTCTTAGATAACTAGCCACCTGGTTTATGAAATACGGCCTTAGGTCGGTAAAGAAGTTTGTAACTCTGTTGACTAAGGTGAGCCTTTTTATATCAGACAACGTAGCGCCTGCCCTTAGTAGAGGCACGAACGGGCGTACCCAACTCATTGACGGCACTTGTGAAGCTACTTGTAGCCCGCTTATTGTTGCTGGCACGAACCCCACTTTTTCTGCGCCAAGTCTGTACATTTCTGGCGAAACTAGGAAGGCGATGAACTTGACGGCGAGGTCGGGGTTCTGCGTGTTGGGATTTACTCCAATAAATGTGGGGGCTAGCCCAGTGGCAAAGGGATATTTTCCGCCCGGTAGAGGCGCTATGGCTATATCACCTGCTACTTTTGAAACTGTGGCGTTGTTGTAAATAGGTATGAAACTGGTCCATGCGGCCACCATGGCGTAGTCTCCTGTCAGGAACAAGTCTCTGAGCTGGTCGTATTCCATTGCTTGTACCGTAATTGGCGGCTGGAACTGCACTAGGCGTTTGTAGGTTTCCAACGCCTTTAAGAAAGAGGGGCACCCCACGGTGATGTTGATGCCAGACTGTGTGTATTTAAAATACGCCCAATATCCCTGAGTAGGCACAGCGCCTTTTGCCACATCTGCTGGGATGGCGACACATGGGTCGTCAAGCGCGTAGGTGTAGAATATGCCTATAAAGCCGTTGAATATGGACTGTTGTAGCCCATCTGGAAATAGTAGCGCGTACTTAGCCACTTGTTTAGTTTGTAAAAACTGCGCCGCCGTTATTAAATGATCCCATGACGACCACGTAAGAGGATCTAAGTCAAACCCGTATTTCTGCCTAAATTCGTCTCTAAGAGATGGGTTTTCAAAAATTGACTTGCGGTAGACTAAAACGTAGCCAAATACCATTTGGAAAGGTACGCCGAAGATTTTGGTCACAGTGCCGTTAGTTGAGACCATCATTACAGACAGCATTGCGCTTTGTGGAATATCTGATTTGTTTATAACGCCGCTGTTGTAATAAGGCGTCAAATCCAGCAAATACGGGCCCAGCGTAGAGGCTTGCGAGGGGTAGAATATTATAAGAGACGGGTCGGGGTTCTTGTTCTGTAGCGCAGTTAATGCAGTCTGTACCATTTGTCCAAATGGGACAGGTTGAATCGTTATCTTAACGCCGGGGTATTTTTTAGTAAACTCGTCAGCCGCCAATCTTATATACGGCATTAGGGTTGGATCGCCGGTGGGGACCAATATGGTTAGAGTACCAGAGAGCTACGTTGTGCTTTGTTGGCTAGAAGTAGAAGAGGATGTTGTAGACTGCTGAGAAGACTTAGGACTTAGGAAATAGGCCATGAAACCAACAATTAACAGTACAGCTATTAACACAATTAACACACTCTTTCTTTGCATGTCTAATGTGACTTTCTGGGTTTTAAAATTTCAACCATAATATGTAATCGACATCTCTCTGCCGTTCTCGACGCGTTTAATTTTTAATCACATCGACATAGTTTTTTTCTATCAAGTCCCACGACTTCTCCACAACCCTGCTCTTACGGAGATCTAGGATACGAGTCCTTAACCCCAACAGCGGCCTAATATCGGAAAAAAGCAGTAGCAGTAATAGAAAAACCCCCATTGCCTCTTAAAGATTTTGTCAAGCACCGTGGGCGCCCGCCTACATTGACATGCTGAAATAGATACGGGCACCGCCGCCATGCGCCTCCTTAAACAGCTCTGTCACAACCTCCTACCAGGCCTCCTTTACATACCACTTTACAATAGCACTACTGCCTAGATAGCCTATCAGCCCGCTCATCTCTAAGTTGCCTAATGAGATGCGAAACCTCTTCGCCCAAGTCGATTGGCCCCGGCGGCAGCTCCCCCTCCACCACTTCAAAAAGGTCTGCCTCTATCAAATTTTCAGTTAAAACCTTCTCTAAGTACTCAGAGACGCTCAGCCCCATCGAAGCCGCCGCCTCCTTGACTTTCTGCCACAGCTCCTCGTCGATGTAGACTGTGGTCTTAACTTTCCTGCCCACGTAGAAAAATGAGCTGTTGTTTAAATACGACGGTCGTCCTGTCGATGCGCCGGGCGTATGCAGAGGGGGCTTCCGACGCGTCAGCGCCTGTGGGAAAACTTTCGCTGGCTTATCTGATGTCGTGGACGTAGTCGTAGATTTCTAACACCTGGGGGCTCAGCCTGCCCGAGTTTACAAGTTTTACCACTTCCTCACGTGGCATAAACACGGCTTGTAGAGCGGCGTCTCTCACTTCGTCGGGCAGGGGGGCCAGCGCCATGATTAGCCTTCCGCCGTGTTGTAAGTACATCGGCGACTTGAGCTTTGCCTTCAATATGTCCATGATCACCGGCGCGAAGGAGCGGTCGAAGCGCGGCGCGTTTTCCACCACGGCTCTCTCCAAGGCTTCGACGGAGATGCTCTTCGCCACTCTTTCGGCCGTCTCCCTCGGCTTTACGTCTCTAAACGGCCCGGCCGCGTATGCGTTTTTCACAGCCTCTTTCACATCTTTTACAAATTTTAACAAGATCCTCTCCGCCGCAATTCTGTCTAAGTCGTCGTAGAAGGCGTAGGTCCACTCCATGTGGAGGCTCCACAGGGCGTCGAATAGCTCTTCTGTAAACGGCGTCCCGGCGCTTATCTTAATCTTGTCCTCGGCGGGGACTACGCCGAGCCCCGTCCGCGCGGGGCCTTTGAAGGCGCCGTCTTTTGTAACCTTGGCCTTGTGGCGGAGAAGTGTCCACAGCCAGGTGGAGAATATGCGGTAGGTGGCTAAGTCGTTCATAAACCGCTGGCCCAGCTCGTAGTCGTCAATGGCGGCGGCTAGGTTGCCGTTGAGCAACTGGAAGCCGTAGTTCGCCGCCATGTAGAAGGCGTGTTGTATGTGCTCAGCCGTTATGTCTCCCTTCGGCGGCTCGTAGAGGGCGCTCCAGAGGTCCTTCCCGCCCCAGAGCTCCGGGTTGTTGAACAACTTCTCGGGGGTGTCCAGCATGTCGGGCCTTACCACCCAGGGCGTTACGTTGCCCTCCTCGTCTATCAGCCCCAGCCTTGTGAAGAGCTGTCTCTCCTGCTCGGTAAGCCCGCTGTCCACGGCGGGGATCTTGACGCCGTCTACCTCCACGTACTTCACGGGGCGGTTTATCAACTTCTCCAACTCCTCCAGAGGCGCCCTCAGCGGCTCGTTGCCGGCCTTCACGTACGACTCCTCCGGCGTCGCCACCCAGCTCTGTCTAAACAAGTCGTAGAGCCTCCCCTTGACCCTCCCCTCCAGCACGTCCCTTAGCTTGACCTTCTTTACCGGCTCCTCTGCGACGAAGATTAGGCCTATTAGCCTCTCCCTGAGCTTGTCTAGCCAAATAGCCCTCAGCGCCCTGGCGTTGTACCTATGGCGTTGGTAGGGGTCGTCGGGGCGGTACAACATCACGGCGGCCATGCCTCCCACAGGCCCGGCGTTTAGATTTCCTCTCCTGTCTAAGCCGGCCATTAGGCACATGAGGGCGTTGTACTTCTGATACGCCATCATGACGGGGTGCGTCATGGTGATGTTCTGCGGGTCTGGGTACACCGCCTCGTCTTTCCACATCTCTATCAACGAGCCTAAGTAGTCCCAACGCCCGTTGTTGCTCTTGACGAGGCGCTCGCGCCAAATCCAAAAGATGACCGGGAGGTGGAGGCCGGCCCTGGCCTCTTCGTACAACATGGCGATTTTCAACTCGCCCCTCCTCAGCCCCAGCTCGTCTTCCACCCTCCTCAACAGTTTTTCAACTACCAACGCCTCGTCGGCGGTCTGGACCTTAGGCACGTAGAAGTAGACCCCAGACCCGGCCTTCTTCAACGCCTCGTAGTTATTCACAGTGTAGATAACCACCGAGGTGATGATGGCGGGCACCGGCTTGCCGTCCACCCTGACGTCGAAGTCGAGGATGTGGAGCCCCGGCACTCTGTGTATCAACGTGGGCCATTTAGACCTCTCCTTCTTGACTCTGTACTCCTTACCCCCCTCGTAGTACGGCTGCGGGATGTCGCCCTGCAACACCCTCTTTACAATACGCCGGGCCTCCCAGACGGCGGCCACCTCGCGGCCGGAGCCCCTAGGCACGTACCATGCGGGGGAGGCGTCTTCCTCGTCCTCCATCATGGAGGCCACGTCTGCGTTGATCTGGTGAATAGCACGGCTCATGGGGAACCACGGCCCCGTGATCTCAAGGCCCGGGTTCTTCAACGGGTGCAAGTCGTCGGGCACAGGCGTGTTCCAGTTAAGGCCCCACCTCAGAGGGCTGTCCCTACCCAGAAGGTTGTCGATGAGGCCTTGTACGATCTCCCGAAACGTGCGGACGTTCCCATCGGCGTCTACGAACTTGTCGTCCCACCGGGGGAACGCCGCCTTTGTCCTAACCGGCTCCTTTTTCTCAAGCCACTCCCTCCTAGCCCGTACCACTTTGTCAACCTCGGGGCCTATCTCCTTTGTCAGTTTTTCAATTAATTCTTCTACTACTACTCTTTTCCCATTAACTATTTTCTCACCGAGAAGATCACTATATTTTTGTTTTACAATTGTGTTAATTTCAACCATGAAAATAAAAAGAGGGCTATTTTTAAAATTTTTACCCTCCTTATAGTATTCCTAATGCACGGCCTACAGAAAACGTCATAAATGTAAGACACATAATCATGAATACTATATTCAACACGATCAAGCCCCAGTGTAGTCTCAGCTCCTTAGGCATTTTATAGTTTAGATATATGAGAAACGGCACCCCATATATGGCGCCTGCGTTTGCCATATTAGCCGAGATGAGTATGAGGGCCACGGGGGCGGTGGCAAAAAACGCCACAGAGGCCCAAGCCAATATGACAGCGGCGAGAGTATAGTATAGAAATCTAATGTCGTTTTTGAAAAACTTACGTACTCCCTCCAACTTCCAGGCCGCGTCGGCGAAATTCCTCACAATGGCGTCGACAATGCCGAGCTGAGTTTTAAACAGCACAAAAACGGCCACGAGCACGCCCCACCAATACCCGGCGGGTCCATACAGCGTATTTAGCGCTTGAGAAAGCCATAGAGGGATTCCCCATAGAAGAGACAGGTTATAGCCCTTTGCTATTGCGTAGGCAAGAGTCATGGGTACTAACATTCCAATAATGGCGCCGAGGAAAAATATCACAAATAATTCCTCTAATGCAAGTCTGGTCCACCTTTTAAATATTTTTAAATTATCTGTATTAAGTTTAAATATTTTACCAAAAGTACTAATCTCTATCTTCTTACCACCCACCAAGGCTGGGATGTAACCTGTCAACGCAGACATGCCGTAGCCCTTGTCCTTAAACCAACTTACGGCGTAGTAGTTTAGACCAGTGGCCAGGCCTATGTAGCCCCACCACGCCGCCATGACCACTGGGTCGAGGCCCGGCGGTATGTTGCCCACGGATACTATGCCAGTAGCTAGCTCTGCCCATATGTTAGGCGGAACCAAGATGATGGCTAATAATATGAATGAGGTAAAGACCACGCCCAAGTCGAACCAATTAAAAATCTCGAGCGTACGGGCAATTCTCCTCCCCAATGTCAGGATTACAAAGGCGAGCAGGAGAAGGGAAAAGCCTGCTATGCCGACGATAACTCTGTCGTCAGGAGTTGGCTGTCTCCCCAGGAATCCGCCGGCCAAGGCGGCGGCCGCCGAATAGGCCCACCCGCCCCATATGTTTCCCAACAAGACTCCTAGAGCCCCCACCCAGCCAGCCCACGTCCCTATCCTAAAGAACATAGTAACCGGAGTCTCGCCAGTGGCTATTGTTAACTTTGTATAGCTATATATGTAAATAGTCTGAAGGAAGGCGCCAATTAGTACAAGCCATGACAACATTAGACCTATTCTAATAGCTATAGACGGCCCGAGGAGAAACTCGCCACTGCCGATAGAGACGCCTAAGGCGATCAGCGCAGACCCCCAAAGATAGAGAATCTTCTCACGTATGCCGAGTTTCTTTACTTTAAAAACTTCCTCTGGAGTGGGTATCCTCTCCTCAACATCTATAGGTAGTTTTCCCAAATTTATTTTATTAGACATTAAGTTAGTAAAAGACTAGATTTATAAATCTTGATTTCGTTACTTAATAAATTTTTATTGTTCTTCTAGATGCCGATCATGGGCATATTACGAAATTTATAATTAAGGATAATTAACGTTATCGTAAAAATACTATTACCTACGGCTTGTATATCTACAGCATTGCCTTTACAACTCACCGATTTTTAAGACATAGATAGGCTAATACAGCGTCGACGGCAGAGTGTCGCTAACGCCTGGGGAAGATGCCTGAACACCGTATATGTCCATACTTTAGGCTTGTGATAAACTCTTGGTAGGTGCGCATCTCTGAGAATACCCACGTGTTGACGCCTGGGATGGGCACGGGCTCCGTCTCTACCACCTCTCTGACCTCCTCTTCGCTGAACTTGGCGAGGTAGTGGCAGGGCTCTTTTAAGATGAGCACCCGGCGGTACTCCACCTCGTGGACGTGGGTGACTGGCGTCCCCCGGGCCCCCTCCACCGACTTCAAGAGCGGAAGCAAGTCGGCCAACGAGACCTCGTTGCGGAAGCCTCTGCGCATCCACTCCTCCACCACCGCGTGGAAGTAGCCCACGAGGTCGCGGACGTAGGGCCGCCCCTCGTTGTAGTACATCAAGACTATTGGGTGCCTAGTCCACCCAGTCTTGCCGTCTTTCAAAACGCCGAGCTTATGCAAAATAGTCTTGAGCACCAGCTTGGCCTCAGCCCTCTGCTTCCCCAGCCTCCTGTCGTCGAGCACAGCCGCAGACTTACGCCAGTCGACGTAGGGCCTAAATATCTGCACGGCTCTACGCCCCGCGCCTCTTTGTGGCGTATGCGACGGCCATTAGGTAACGGCGTAGTTGATGCGTAATTAAGAAATTGCGCCTCACGTGCTCCCTTCCGGCTAGCCCCATCTCATCTCTAATCTTAGGCTCGCGTAGGAGAAATACTGTGTAGTGAGCCGCGGTTCTCGGCGAAGTGGCCAAAAAGCCCGTCACGCCGTGAATTACCTGTATCTTAATGCCGCCGGCTCTTCCTCCCACCACAGGCTTCTTTTTCCACAGCGCTTCGCTGACGGTTAGGCCGAAGCCCTCTCTAATAGACTTCTGCATCACGACATGGGCGGCTCTCTGGAATGCGTTTACCTCCACGTGGCTGTTTGGGGGTAGCATCAGCAGGTGGACGTCCTTGTCCTCCCCCGCAGCCTTCACGGCCTCTCTGTAGACCTCTTCGCCCTCTGGGTCGTCGTGCGCCGGACTGCCAAGATAGACGAGCTGGAGGTCGGAGACGTGGCGTTTTGCAAGTCTGTACGCTTGTATCACCCCAACGGGGTCTTTTGCCCGGTCGAAACGAGACACTTGAAGCAACAACGGCCTCTCTGGGTCTACGCCGAATTTTTTCAACACCCTCTCGACTGTTGTGGGCGGCAACTCTACGTTTTTTAAACTCAGGGGATCTATCGAGGGCGGTATTAACAACTGAGGTATGTCTAAGTCGTCGCGGGCGAACTCTGGTATGTGGAATATGGCCAAGTCGTATTGAGATACGTACTGCTTTAAGTAGTTCCACACCTCAGGGTTGGGTGTTGAAAGGTCGATGTGACAACGCCAAATCCACACGCCCCTTCTCTTATACTTTACCAAACCCGCCGGTTGCGGGTCGTGGACGAACACAACGTCGTAGTCTAGGTCGATTTCGCCGGCGTTTATCTCTTGCCACTTTTCATATATTTGGTAGTAGTGCCCGGGCACCTCTACGCCGGTCTGCAAGGCGTTGTGAAACGACTTCGTTACTCTAAAAAACTCCTCGTCCCCCCGGATCACCTTCCAGTCTGCTCTCAGCCCTAGCTCCCTCATCAGTGGAACCAGCCTGTTTAGTATCTCGGCGACTCCTCCGCCAGCAACGGTAGAATTTATGTGCAGTATGGATAGGTCGGAGAGTCTCTCCGCTAGCTTCACAATTGCGTCTATTTCATCCTCACCCACGAACTGGGCGTATTTTTCAATCATAGAAACCACTTCTTCAACGTCTTCACAATCTCTCTCCTCAAAGCCTCTTCGTTGTTAAACATCAATGGATCGATTTTAGACAACTCGGCGGCCACCTCCGAAAGGCCAAAGTTTTTCTCAAGCCAGATAGAAAAGTCGTTTCTCCCCACTCCCTCTAACACCCTCCTCGTAACGAAGTGGTATACGATGGACTCCCCAGGCACCACCTCCACGAGGTCGAGGAGGTCTGAAAGCGTGTGAGCCACGTATCTTGTCTCCACTACGACAGGCTCCATGCCCACGAAGACAAACTCCGATCTGCCCGACCTGTCGTCGGCCTTAGGCTCAAGAATTTCCACGAGCTCCCTCCTCAAGTCCTCAATAGTTGCGGGCTCAGCACCTGAAATGTCTGACAGCTCAGCCGCCAGCTCTTCGTCGCCTACCTCCTCTCCCACCCACCTGGCGAAGTCGTTCGTGTACTTAGGCGGTATGAGGTGCTTTGCTCTAATTGTGTGGAAGAGGTGGTGAAATAACACGCGACGATCGGCCGTCTTTATGCCTTCTAGTAGCTCTCTTAATGTCTTTGCCCTTTTTTTACTGTACAGCGAAATGTAATACGCCGCGTAGAACTTAAACGGCATTCCCTCGCCTTTTACGTCGAGGTCTACTATTCTCACGTATAGACCTAACTGTTTAAAAATATACCGTGAGGGGCACCGCCCTCACCTCGCTTCGCCTCGGGGCAAAGCTGTAACATAAGTTGCCCGTATACGGCGAAATTGCAACCGCGATAAGTCTTTTCTCCGTGCCGTGTCTATACTTAAAGGTTCTTTCGATAATTCTGTAGTCAGAGGTGGTAAAAGCTCTTCTAGCTAATATGTCGAAAAAACGAAGAGGCTTTTTCACAAGTCCAGCTATGCCGCTTTTTAAATAGTCAACGTTTAATAACGTATCTGCATTAGCGTACATGGACTTGTGGAGTATGCTTTTTCATATGGCTGTCTCTATCCTAGTCGTAGCATTTGGCGTTGTTTTTGGCCGTCTGTTGCGGCTCGTGGTCGTCCGCCTTTTTAGACGCCTTGGCCTTAACGACTGGTTTAGGAATTTTAACATTGGGAGGGCTTTGCTTAGGTCTGGCTACACCGCCGGAGAGTTCTTCGGCTCGCTGGCCGCGTGGATTGTCTATATCGTGTTTATCCTCCTCGCGGCGGCTTACCTCGGACTGTACTTAGACCACCCTGAAATTTACCAGGGGGCGATGGGCATAATAAACGTGTATGTGTTAGGTTTTGTTAAGTTTCTTGTGATATCTCTTCTGGGGTTTATTCTTGTAGATGGCTTCGCCGAGTATATCTACAAAGGAGCGTTGTCTAGGTCGGAGTCGGTGGTGGGCCCTGTGGCTGAGTACATCCGCATTATTCTTTACCTTGTGGTAATTACGTTCGCGTTGGAACAGGGGGGTATAAACGTGACGACGCTCAGCGCCATGTTAACGCCGATTACCTGGGGGCTGGCCGTTGCGGTTGTGGCTCTCATCGTGGCCGAGATTTTAAAAAAGAAATGAACATTGCTGTCGTAACACCGCAGACTTCTCAGTGGGAGGACGAGCATAGAGCCGCCGTGATATTAGTCAAGGCTTTGAGGAGAATAGGACAAAATGCGTGGCTTATTTCCAGCATCTACCACGAGGGAAGACCCGCGCTGGATCCAGACGTGGTGGAGAAGAGCGACAGGGGGTACGTAGAGGTTAAAGACGACCCCTCCGGCGTGCCTACTATAAGAGTGCTCAGCGTCAAGTCGCTGTTTCCACCTGGCGCCGTGTCGCTCAGGGCCTTTGTAAAAGTGCTTTCTGCAATTAACGAAGAGTACGACCCAGACGCCGTAGTGGCAACCTCTAGTTTTTGGAACGGCCCCGAGGAGACGGCGAAGTGGGTGGCGATTAGAAAGGCGTTGTACTCAGCGGGTGAGGTTAAGAAGAGGGCCGTGTTTATCTACGTGCCTTTCTACCCGGCGAGGATTTCTCATCTAAGGGCGGTGGAGTCTGCTCCTAAGACCATGTGGGCAGCGGTGACGCTGCCGGCCGTCTTGTCAGAGGCCGATTTAGTCGTTGTGTGTTGTCCACAAGAGCTGTCGTATCTAAGACATAAAGTTAAAAACGCCGTAGAGTGCCGTAGCTGGGTTGACCCCGACTTTGCGCAAGTAGCTGAAGAGGTCTCTGTCCAAATGCCGACGTTTTTGACAAGTTTTGAACATGTAGTGTCGTACATAGGCCCCGTAGAAGAAGAAAAAAACGTAAAAGCTCTTGTGAAGCTGGCTGACAAGCTGTCTAGCCTAGGAGACGTGGCCGTGGCGGTGGTGGGCGAGGGCTCGGCCGCCGAAAAGCTCGCAAGGGAGGCCAGGAGTAGGAGGAATTTAGTTTACATCTCCTCGCCAGCCTTTAGAGAATTGGTGGCTGTGATGAAGCGATCTACAGCCGGCGTAGATTTTTCTCACTATGAGCCCGCGGGTATACGCGCCTTGGAGTTTCTATACCTAGGCACACCAGTGGCGGCGTCGCCCGGGTCGAAGGCCTGGCTTTTAGTCACAGACGGCGTAGACGGCGTGAGGCTCAGTAGACCGGACGACGTAGACGGCGCGGCGAGGTGGATCGCAGAGCTAATTAAGAGGCCGGGTTTCCGAGAAGAGATGGGCAGGAGGGGGAGGGGCAAGGCGGACGTCGCCGTAAAGCTAGCCGATATGCTAGTCAAAAGAGTTGAGGCTTTTAACTAGCCTCTCTATTAGCTGCCTAACTTGTCTATAAGAGCCGACGGTGAACTTCGCCGCGGACTCTCCCCTACCTACTTTTATCGTATAGGCAGTGGACGGCAACGCCTTAAACATGTCCTCGTCGGTGATGTCGTCGCCCGCCGCAAGGATAAAATCCGGCTTTATTTGCTCCAGGAGCGTCTTCGCGGCGGCGCCTTTGTTTACGCCCGCCGGCCTGATCTCAACCACTTTATTTCCGCGGATTATCGACGCGGAGAAGCCGCTTAGGGCTACTGACAAAGACTCCACAAGCCTGACCGCTACCGCTTCGCCCAGCTCGGGCTCTACGTTTCTGTAGTGCCAGGCTATAGACGACTCTTTTTCCTCCACGTAAGAGCCGGGCGCGAGTTCCACAAATTCTTCTAAGATTTTTCTCGCCTCGTCTTTCCACTTAGTGTCAAAGGGAAACAGCTGAGTCCACTTTCTCGAAGAGTCTCTGATATAAGCCCCGTGTTCTGCAGCTATGTATATCGGCAACTCTTCCAGCCACGCCTCTAGAAAGTCTCTACTTCTACCGCTGACAACTGCCACGTGCGTCTTTGGAAGAGACGCCAGGCGGGCCAGGAGTCTTACCAACTCTGCGTCCGGCACGGCCTGGTAGGCATAAGGATAGTGGGGTATTAAGGTGCCGTCGTAGTCTAAGAGCAGGAGCCTACGCTTAGCTAATCTAAAGGACTCGACTATCGTCTCTATGTCTGCAGGGGTCAAGAGGTTCGCGGGCTTTGCCTCCGCCTCTTCTGTCTTGGCAGTAAATAACGTGTGTATAAAATCCACAGCCCACTTCACTACGTCGTGTTGTCTTATGCGCTCCTGCATGGCTTTAATTCTTCTACACTGCTCCTCTTCGCTCATCATTAAGGCCTTTTTTATTGCGTTGGCTACGCCGCTTTCGTCGTTTGGGTTTACTATAAGTGCCTGTAGAAGCTCTTGGGCCGCTCCGGCGGTTTCGCTGAGAATTAAGACCCCTCTGCAGTCGCGCCGAGAAGCCACGTATTCCTTAGCCACTAGGTTCATGCCGTCTCGAAGAGGGGTAATCAATGCCGCGTCCGCCACGTTGTACAGCGCCAAGAGGGTAGTGGTTGGGATAAAGCGCGAGATGTAAACGACGGGAACCCAGTCCACCTCTCCGAGCTCTCCGTTTATCCTGCCCACCTCCCTCTCTATCTCCTTTTTCATTGCCTCGTACTGAGGCACCCCCGTCCTAGAGGGCACTACCACCATGATGAAGACTGCCCTCCCCCTCCACTCAGGATTTTCTTTTAGAAAACGCTCCCAAGCCCTCAGTCTGTTTAAATTGCCCTTGGTGTAGTCCAGGCGGTCTATGGAAAAGACAATTTTAAGCCCTTTAAGCCTCTGCCTAAGCTCCTCTACCTCCTTAGCCACCTCGGGGTTTGTAATTGAGTTGTGGAAAAAGTCGAAGTCTATGCTTATGGGGAAGGCCCCCACCCGCGCCCTCCTACGCCCCAAGTGTACGAAGCCGCCCTCGACTTTGTGCCCTAGGAATTTGGAGACGCTTCTAATAAAGTTGCTGACATATTCGTGGGTGTGGAAGCCCACTAAGTCCGCTCCCAAGACGCCGTCGAGAAGCGAGGTACGCCACGGAGGCGGGATTAGTTGGTAAACCTCAGCCGGGGGGAAGGGTATGTGGAGGAAAAAGCCTATCCCCACGTCGTGGGCCTCTCTAAGCATTGCGGGAAGTAGCATGAGGTGGTAGTCGTGCACCCACACAAAGTCGCCGGGCTCTACAAGAGACGCCACCGCCTCGGCGTATTTCTGATTTACTCTTACATAAGCCTCCCAAAACCGTCTTTCAAATACTGTATATGCAGTAAACCCGTGTAGCAGAGGCCAGAGAGTAGAATTGCAGAAGCCCTCGTAGAAAAGCCCCACTTCCTCGCCGGTGATAGGCACGGTAGATAAACCCATTTCTCTAAGTCTGTCTCTCACCTCCTGAGTCTCATCTTCCGCCCTTACGCCGGACCAACCCACCCACAGAACTTCTCTAAATCCCAAGGCCCTGCCCCCGTCGGTGGCCTTTATAAATGTCTTCATGGCAGTGGCTAGTCCGCCCACAGCCTCTCTAATTTCCAGCCCCCCTTCGCCTTTTGTCAAAACTACTGGAAGCCTATTTGAGACAACGATAAGCCTCACATTTGTCAAATTATATGATACATAAAGGTTTTTACCCCTCGTAAAAAATGCGTCATGGAGCTTGAGACCTTCGGCCCCAGGTCGGCGGCTTTTTACAACTTCTTAGTCTCGTTGAGAGTCTTCGACTGGGCCTACGCCGCGGCCGCCAAGAAGCTGGCCGCCTTGGCTAGGCCGGGCTCTTACGTGTTAGAAATCGGCCCGGGGACGGGCCCTCTGCTTAAGAGGCTTGAGGCCATGGGCTACGCGGCCGTGGGGGTAGACGCATCCCCCCCGATGCTTAAATACGCGCAGAGGAGGGCGCCCGGCGTCTCCGCGGCGGGGGTGAGCTTCGCCCTGCCTCTTAGAGACGGCGCCTTTGACGCCGCCGTTGCCCTCTTTACGGTGCACCACTGGGGCCCCCACGAGCCGTCGGCGGCTGAGGTATGGAGAGTGTTAAAACGCGGGGGGTACTTCGTCGTGGTGGAAGTGGACCAGGAGAGGATGCCGCTTGTAGGTAGCCACGGCTGCACCGAGCGGTGTATCAAAGAGGTGTTGACGCCGCTGTTTCAGGTACACGTGGAGAGGAGGTTCCCACTACTCATAGCAGTTGCAAAGAAGATGTAGGAAAATCGCGGGGCCGGACGTGGGAGTTGCCGGCGCTCCCGGGGGGCCGTGGTGGTTAAACGCAGGGTTTCGGGAGGCGAGGCGTAACGTATCCGGTGACTCTCCTCTGCGCATTGGCGTGGCGGTTTATGGCACTACGGAGGATTTTTTAAACTGGATGTACGTCGTACACATGCCCACTGTAAAAAAGTTGCTTGGTATACACACGTACACTCTGCTTAAGTACGGGGTGGCCCCAGAGGACGACTGGAGAGAAGCCGTAGAAAAGCTCTACAACAAGGCCCCCCACCTGGCTAGGCTGTTAGAAGAAATTGGCGCCGTGTACACAGCGGCCGGTGGGATATAGCGCCGTTTTTAACGCCGATGCCGTAAAATGGAGGGGGTTTGCGCTACTCCTTTCTTCTTCTTATAAGGATGGCGACGGCCACAACCGCCGCTAACACGACCACGGCCCAGAGGACTGGCTGTGAGCCGCCGGGCGTCCCCGCGGTGGCGGGCGCGGCGGGCTGTGAGCTTTTGTTCTGCAACGGGGCCGTGGCTTGCCTCAGCGACTCCACAAGTTTCTCTAGTGTGGAGAGGTAGGAGGTGGAGAAGTCTGCCTCAACTATGCGAGGCGAGGCGCCGGTCTCCTTGGCTTTTTCAGTAAACATTTGTACTAGTCTTGGGTTTTGGTCGCCGACGAAGATTGCCACAACCGGGGCCCCCTCTTCTACGTATTGAATAGCCTTTTGTAAATCCTCGGCGGTTGGGGGGACGCCCGGCTCTTTTACCAGTACCAAGACGTCTTTAAAGCCAAGCCAGTGTAGGATGTACTGCGCCGCGGGGGTAAGCGCCACCGCTTTGCCGGAGAACTCGCCTCGGTACTGTTCGTCCAGCTGTCTTAGCTTTTCCACAAACTGGGGGTCTGGCTTGAGGCCGGTGGCGTTGGCCACGGCGTCGATGAGCTTAAGCAAGTTGGGGGGGTACAGGCCGTGGTCGTGGGTGTTGACTCCCCCCTCTGTTTGGCCTCCTCCTAGCCTCGTCTCTCGGCCGTCCCAGGTGAGGTATGTGTTTAGCACCGTGACGTCTACGACCTTGGCCTTGATGTCGCCGGCCTCCGCCATCTGGGCTATTTTTAGCTCAAAGGGCGCGTGCATAGTGTTTACAACGACGTCGTTGGGGGATAGGGAGCGGAGTAGCTCTAAGTCCTGGGCGGTGAGCTGATACTCGTGGGGGTCGGCGACCCCACCTGCGAGAAGGATTACCTCGGCTTGGGGGAAGGCCTCTTTAAGCACAACGTCATACGCTGGGAAGGTGGCCACTATCTTAACGGCATGTACGGCAACCGCCAGCGACAACGCCAGCGCCAACATAAGTTTGGTAGGCATGTGTAGAAAAATTTTTCCCATATTTATGCCTTGTGCACGGCGTAGACGTTGCCCCCTGGGAGGCAACACAGCCCTGTGCACAGTGGAGTTGGGGGAGTGACCGATCGGCGGCGCGTCGACGAGTTCTCGCTATGCGGCGAGCTTTACACAAGCCCGGGGTTGAGGCGGCCGGCCTTTGACAAAACGCAAAATATAAAAGTGACAGCCACGGCGCCGTGCATGCCCCGCGTCGTTATAGTCGGCAGCGGCATTGCAGGGATATACCTGGCGCACCTACTGGCGGACGCGTTTGAGGTAGTAGTGGTAGATCCACAGGACCGCCACCAGTTCATAATCGGCGTCCCCATGGCTATGGCCGGCATGGTGGACTTTGAACAACTTCTCTTCCCATTTACGTCGATGAAGAAGGTGCAATTTGTCCAGAGCAAGGCGATTGGGGTGGAGGACAGGTGCGTCAGGATCGCCGATGGCAACTCTCCGCGGGTCTGCGGCCGCTACTTGGTGCTGGCGCCGGGGGCGCTGAGGATAGGAAGCGCCGAGTATTGGAACGTGAAGGGCGCCCAAGCCATATACGAGGCTGTGAAGAAGGCGCCTGCGGTAAGGTTCATAGTAAATGAGTACAACCCCGTGATGGGCTTCCAAGAAATTGCCTACGCCATAAAGGCCAGGCACCCGGAGAAGGCGGTGTCGGTACACGTGGTGTATGTCTCTCCAGACTACCAAAATGTGCTGAGCCTGTGGGCCCGCTGGGCCAGAGAAGTGGGCATCGAGGTCTCCGACGAGCCACCTGAGTACAAGCCGGGGGAGCTACACATCTCGGTGCCGGGAGTCCGGCCCCACCCCCTCGTGTCGACTCTAAAGATAAACCCCCTCACGTTTGAAGCCGGCCCGGCGTGTTTGTAATCGGCGACTCAGCCTCGGCCAAATTAGGCCTTCCGCCCATAGGCTGGGCCGCACTGTGGCAGGCCACCGTCGTGGCCAGGACGATACGCTCGCTAGAAAACACCGGCGTCGTGGAGCTGGAGGTGACCGACTGGGCCTCGGTGGACACACAAGACAAGTTTTACAAGTGGTTTGCCTACAGAATGACGACGGGCACCCCCCTCACCCACCTAAAAGGACTCTACGACGTTTGGAAGGGAAAGGTGTGGGCATCCCTCTGATGCCCGCCCCAGGCGGCCTCCGCCCGGCCAGCTGCGATTAGCTCCAAGCCAGTGGCCCAGTTGTTACCCACAAGCCCAGCACCTGCGGCGCAGAAGGGGCGAAGTAAGCCCGGCGCGCGCTTGGTTAGTCCCCCACCTCTCCTCTTATCTCCACGCCGAGCTCTTTCGCAAGTTGCGCCGCCCTCCTCCTCACGTACGGCGACACGAGTAGGAGCCTCGGCCTTACGCCGGTGGCTTTTTCATACAGCTGGCCAACTCTGTAGAGCTCCCCCACGTCGGAGCGGTCGGCCGATGACTTAAACTCCACCAAGACGTGTACGCCGTCTTTAACCAACACGTCGACCTCCACCACCGAGGGGCGGCCGTATACAAGGCCCTCCGAGTCGTAGTAAACCCACCTCTTGAACTCGTGCTTTTTCAACAGGTCCTCCACGAGGTACTTCACCGACTCGCGGAACGCCTCCTCAGCCACCACCCCCCAGCGGTTGCCCAACGCCGCAATCTTAGCGGCGAGCTCTTTAATAGCCATGGAGTGGGCCTCAGCTTGTTTCTGCAACGCCTCTATTTGCCTTTGCATGTTTCGTATAGACCTGCTCAGCCGTAGTATCGCCAGGGTGTGTCTGTCCACCCGTTCCTGAAGTCTCTCTATATTTTTTATGACCTCCTCTATCCCGAGCAGGCCGAGGACTGCGTATCTAAACTCCTCATCTTCTTTCAGAAGGCGGAGCAACTCCTCTTTCAAGCCCACAGCAACACTCATATGCTTACTTAAAAGTTTTGCAGAGTCGCCGTGGGGTACATATGCGGCGCCCCGTTACAAGCATTGGAAGGACAGGGTATGGACCCCCTTGAAATCAGACCAGCCGACTTTTAAGCACGTGAACTAGGCGAGAGACGGAGAGCCACTTCTCAAGCGGGAGTTTCAACAGGTAGGAGGCGGCTTCCAACGCGTCTTCGAGGGTGTCAAACCTGGCGGGCGCCTCTCTAAACATGGCCCTTACGTTCTCCCTCACCCACCAGACGCCCAGCGGCGCTGTGAACCCGGTGTACACCTCGCGCCACAGGATGGCCGCCGCCTGGCGCCTCACTGAGTAGAGGTACTCCGCCACCGCCAGCCTCGCCGCGTAGTAGCAACCGCCTATCTCTGGGTAGTCCCTCCGGCCGCCGTAGAGCTCGTAGTCGGCCTCCACCTCCACCCCGGGGCCCGGGTTCCACACCGTCTGCGGCTCAAAGGCCTCCCCCCACTCGTAGGCCCACCTAGACGGCGCAAGTATCGCCACGAACAGATTCCCCACAGTCCTCCTGGCAAATAGGTAGTAGCCGTCTACCTCGGGGTACGTCTTCACCTTCTCTAACAGGTAGTCAGACACCGTCTTGTCCACAGCTGTTATCGCCCAGCGGGTGGGGACTAGTCTTCTCCTCCTGCCGCCTAGGGCGCCTACGCTGAGGGCCCTCGAGATGTACGACACGTCTAGGCCCGCCTTGTACAGCTCCACCACCGCCTCCGCGGCCTTTAGGTCCAAGTCGCCGTAGGCCCTCTCGGCGGCTCTGGGCAGAGAGGGGTTCCCCTCCAACTTGACCCTCTCGGCGGGGGCAGAGGGGCCCATGGGAGGCGCGTACTCGCTGAAGTAAGCCCCCCTGGGGGGTTTGCGAAACACCACGTCCACCTCCACGGGCCTGTGCGAGAGGGCGAGGAGCTGGACCTCCTGCAGAGCCTCGGGCGGCCTCGCGGCGTCTTCTACCCTAAGCGCAACCGCGGCCCGGTACAGGGACAGCCTCATGGCTAAAAACCGCTCAAGAGGAACCTCCAACCACCGGCTCGGGTCTTCGTACACTGAAGTGTCCCCCACCTCAGGCGGGGCGGAGGGGTAGAGCCTAACCCTGGGATACCCCACCCGCCCCACGAAGACAGACGGAGGGCTGGAGCCGTAGAGCTCCTTAGGCGGAGGCGTCTTGTACGGCGCCGCCAAGTTGCGGACAAGGAGCGGGCAGTAGGACAAGCCGCAGAGGTAGCGCCCTCCTCTACACCTCACACATAAGTCAGCTCTCACGTAGACACCAACTACATTTTATAAATCCACTGCTTGACAACAGTGCTTACGAGAACGGCCGCGTTGTATACAAAGTACGTGCCAAACGCCGCCAAGGTAACCACCGAGAAGACCTTTATGGCGAGCCAAGTGGCCCTGCGGCTGAGCTCCCAGCCAGCCCGCACCGCCGCCGGGAAGACGGTGATCCAGGTGAGAATTGCCGAAAAGAGGCCGGCCGCCCACTCTAGGCCGAACTGGGCGATTGAGCTGAGCCCCGCCGTCAGCCACCAGCCCACCTGGTAGGGGTTCACGAGGCCGAGGGAGAGGCCCAGGAGGTACCCCCTCAAGGGGCCTTGGCCGGCTGAGGAGCTCTTCTGAGGGGGGCTCGACTGAGCAATTTTATACGCCAGGTATAGAAAGAAGGCGCCTCCCGCGGCGTAGAAGGGGGCGAGGTAGGCCTGGCTTAAGTTTTTTAAAAAGGCGTAGAGCCCCGCCGTGATTAACATCAAGAGGAAATCCGCGCTCATTGCCCCGGCCCCCACGGCGAAGCCGTGGCGAAAGCTCCTCAGCGACCACGCGGCGATCAGGGCGTTCATAGGGCCGGGAGGCACGGCGAGGCTGTACCCCAGCAAGACCCCAGCCGCCAGTCTGCCCAAGTCCATATAACAACGGGGCGGCGCCTATAAATGTTTTTAGTAATCAAACAGTAATACGGCGGCACCGTAATAAAAACGGGCATTTGCCTCGACATGCCGTGCAAGAAAAAGAAGACAGAGGAGAAGAAAAAAGAATATTTTCACCGCTTCTGACCTTCCTAGATACGCCAGTTGCCACACCCCTCACCGGGTAGCCGCACTTTATCCCCCCGCGCCCTGGCAACCGCCGCGGCCCGGCGGGGGGTAGGCCCTCTGCCGGCGGGCTCGTGTGGAGGATCTGCCAGGCCGAACGGCGCTGTGGCTGTGGGCGGTCTTTATGGAATGACCTCGGTGGAGTCTGCCAGGGGGTCGTAGTTAAAAGCTTCCTGGGGGAGGACTCCCCTTTGGATTAAAGACTTCAGCCTCGGCGCGGCCTCTTCCAAGATTTTGATTGTGGCCTTTGTCACCTTACACACGGCGTCGAAGCCTTCTTCGCCCCAGTACTCTTCGTAGTGTGTGTAGAGGCAACGGCCGCCGCAGACGTGGCGGTACTCGCAGTTGAGACACTTGTCTTTTAGCCTTACGCCGTTGGTGATGCCGATTTTTATGTGGCCGGCGTTTGCCCACTTCTCTGACACGGCGATGGGGCAGTGTAAAATCCTGCCGTCTGTGTTGACGGCGTATGAGTACCTCCCGGCGCCGCAGGGCACCCAGTCGTACGGCCTTACCAACAACGCGCGGTAGATGCCCAGGAAGGGGACTATGCCCAGCGCCCGCCCCCTCTCGGCCTCTTCGATAAAGAGGTCTCTCAACTTGGCCACGCCCGGCAGGTAGCGTTCCTCTGCCCATTTTAAAAACTCCTGGGGCCCCCACTCGTCTGTCCAGACGACGTTGAGTTGCCAGTGTACTGCGTCGAAGCCTAGGGAGAGGAGGTGCGTCACGTCTCTGTATATGTCCGACCTCTTCGACACGGCCATCCTGGCGATGATTTTGCACCGGCACCCCACCTCCTCCTTGAGCCACCTAAGCGCCTCTAACACCTTGTCGTACGTCCCGGCGCCTCTGTAGTAGTCGGTGACCTCCCGCGGCCCGTCTATCGAGAGGAGCACTGTGGCAAAGCGACGCCAGTACTCCGGCGGAAGCCTCTTCACGAGCGTGCCGTTTGTCTGTATGCCGAAGCGCGCCGTCGGCATTAAGTCCATAACCTCGGCCACGTACTTGGGGTTCAGCAGAGGCTCGCCGCCGTAGAAAAACACAGTGGGCCTCCCGTCGGCCTTAGACAAGAACTCGGCCACGTCTTTTGCAGACACCCGGGGGATCCAGGGGGAGTCCCTCTCTCTAAAAGAGCCGCCGCAATACCTACAAGCCAAGTTGCACGCCCCCGTGGTGAGCAAAAACCAGAGCACTGCTCAACCCATTGCCATTTTTAAAAACTTCGGCAATCCGCCGTCTCGTCACCGCTCGGAGAATCAGGCTAGCCACATCTTAAGAAAAAGGGAAGTGGGTTTAAAAGACTACTCCCTAGTGGCCGGCCAGCTCACGGCGGCCTCTTTCCTCTCCTCCTGGACAACCACCATGGTCTTGACAGTGGCCGGCGGCTGAGCCTGGGCGGGCTGGGCCGGCTGGGCGTACCTCTTCCTCGTGAGGAACAGCGCTATTACGAACAAGAGGGCCACTGCAAGCGCCGTGGCCATATTCACCGCCCAGGTGAAGCCGGTGTTAAGCTCAGAGTATCTGTTCTGCACTTGTTCATATGCCCTAGACAGCTCTGCGTATTGGCCGCTGAGTCTGTTATAGTCGGCGGATAGACTGTAGTACTTCTCCCTCAGCTGTTGCTCTGCCTTCTGGAGCTCTTCGTAGCTTTTCTGAAGGTCCGCCAGCCTGGCCTCGAGCTGCGCTATCGTCTTCTGTGCATCTGTGTACTGCCCGGAGAGCTTGTCATAAGCCGCCTTTAAGTCCTCGTACTGTTTCCTAACGTCCGCCAGCTGCGCCTCAAGCGACGCCTTGGCCTGGCTCACCGCGTTTAGCTGCGCCTGGGTCTGCTCCAGCTGGGCCCTCAGCGCGTCTCTCTCAGCCCTCACCTGCGACAACGCCGCCTCCAGCTTGTTTATGTCGGACCTAGCCAAGGCCAAGAGCGACGTCAAGTTGGCCACCTGGCCCTCGCGGATTCTCAGCTGGGCCCTCAAGTCCTCTACGGTCTTTCTCAACCTGGCCACCTCCTCCTCAAGCGCCTTCACCTTGTCCTCAAGCGCCCTCGCGTAGGCGGCTAAGTCCTCATAAGTGGTGGGCAAGACGCGGCCGATGAAGTACTGGTAACTCCACGTGGCGTTGGGGAGGTATACGTAGATCTCGAGGAGGATGAGGGGATCCACGCGCCTCTGGGGGCAGTAGTTGAAAGTGGTGGACAGCTGCTTCGAGTCGCCCTTCGACAGTGCGAAGCCTGAAAAGCTCCTCGAATCTACTGTAGGCACTAACGTGCTTTCTTCAAAGTACTTGGCCACTATTTTCACCCCGTTGACGGTGACGGGGTCCATGGCTTTTACCTGCACCGTGACGCCGTAGTCCTGGCAGAAGAGCCACTGGTCTGTCCTATAAACCCACACCTCGATTGGGGGCGAGGTGAAGTGGTCGGTTAGCGTCCCGGCGGCGGCGAGGGCGGCCGCCAGGAGCGCCCAGATCCACCGCATATGTGTTTTAACTATTGCAAATTTATTTGTTTCGCCATATGAGCAACGTAAACATAACTAGTCCAAGGGCCGCGCTGGGCCACAGCCACGGCACGAATGTGTACAGGAAGTGGGCCGCCGAGGCGGACAAGGCGGCCGCTGAGACGGACAGAGGGATCTGGTCCGTCAGCCTGTGGCTCATTCTGTTGGCAATTGCCCCCGGCAGGATGAGGAGTACGGCCGGCATCAGCGAGCCGAGCGCGTAGACGCTGGCGGAGACCGCCACCGACATCGACACGAGAAAGGCGTAGTCGTAGGCCCCGGCTCTAATTCCAATAGACTCTGCAAACTGTTCGTCTAGCGATATGTAGAGGTACCGTAGCCCGAAGAGGAGGGGGAAGACAGACGCCGCGACGAGGAAAGGCGCCTGGAAGGCTACGTCTCTCGCCGTTATTAACAGGTACTCGCCTGTTATCAACGCCACGGGGTCCACGGCGGCGGCGTACAGAGTCCTCACGAGGTAAAGCAGGGCGATTGTGGCCGTCAGTTGGAAAGACATGACCACGCCCGTGGCCACGTCTTTGCCAAAGCCCAGCCTCTCCGTGGCCAACACGGCTAAGTTCAGCAAGACGACGAAGAGGAGCGCCAGTGCTGTGTAATACGCCGACCCCACGCCCACTGCCAGCGCCCCCGCTGGCAGGGCCGCCGCCAGCGCCGCCGTCAGCACAGTGTGCCCCTGGGCGTGGGCGAGGAAGGTCATGCGCCTCCCCAGGGCCATGGGGCTGTGGAGGGCCAGCACCACAGAGCTGGACAGCAGAGAGACCAGAGGCCAAAGCAACAGCGGGGTGTACACATAGGCGTACCACAAGGCCGCCGCCGTCAGCAACAAAGCCGCCGTTGGGAGCGCCCAGGACGCCATTTAGCAGCCCACAGCGCCGTTTCTCCCTGCCTTTTGGAACACGCCCTCGGCGGCGTCAGTGGGGGTGCGCATAGTCTTCTGTGACGCAGAGGTAGCCGAAGGAGGTCTTCGCCACCCTTACGTAGCGGTACACCCTGCTCAGCACCTCTTCTCTTAAAACCTCGTCGGGCCCTCCGTAGGCCACCACCCGTCTGTTTAGTATCAAAACTTTGTCGGCCAAGTCTAGGGGTAGCGTAAGCTCGTGGGAGGTCATCAAGATTGTTTTTTCCCGCTTCAGCTCTCTCAAGAGGGCAATTAGCTCAAGCCTCCCCTGGGGGTCCACGTTGGCCAGCGGCTCGTCTAAAAGCAACACCTCGCCCCCCACCGCCAGAGCGCGGGCAATGGCGGCTCTTTGGAGTTGCCCGCCGGAGAGAGAGGCGACGGGCGCGTCTCTAAGCTCGTACAGGCCCACCTCTCTCAAGGCCTCCGCCGCCGCCTGCTCTGGGCTCTTTACTCCCCTAAACCTGGCGGGGAGGTATACGTACTCCCAGACGGTGCCTCTTCCGTTTGCCTTTAGGCGCTGCGGTATGTATCCAATTTTCCTCGTCCGCTCCTCGGTGCAGACGTGGTCTATACATACCTCGCCGCGATAGGGCACTAGGTTCAACACCGCGAGAAACAGCGTGGTCTTGCCGGCCCCGTTGGGCCCCGCCACTAGCACGAACTCCCTGCCTGTCTCGAAGCTGACGTCTTCTAACACAGCCCTCCCTCCCCGGGACACAGTTAGGTGCTTTACCGACAGCACGGGAAGAATTGGTTGTGTATTTAAATGCACAGAGCCGCCGGTGGGACGGCGGCACCAACGCCGCGTCGTGCACAGTTATTAACACATGTGTTCGGCAGGTCGTGGAGGAGATGGAAAGAGAGCGGGTGAGGGGGGCCTCTTGGTATTTAGAAAAAGCCTTAGAGCTGTTGGCCCACTCGCCGGATCCCCTAGCCGCCGCGGAGAGGCTTAGGGAAGTGAGGCGTGGGATGGCGGTCCTCGACTTTGTGTATCTCGTGCTGAGGGAGGCCTCCGGCAGAGGCCTAGACCTCGGCGCGGCGACAGCCGCCCTGAGGGCCTACGCAGATGAGGCCAAGAGAAGGCTTGACCAAGTAGTCGCCTCTGTGCAGTGCCCCCGCGCCGTGGCTACTCTGAGCTTTAGCAGGGCTGTGTACAGATTTGTCCAGATACACGCCGGCTGTATCGAGAGGCTGTACCTCGCAGAGAGCAGGCCTGGCGAGGAGGGCGCCGTGGCTTACGCCGAGTATTCGAAGTACGTAGATGTAGTGCCCATCCCCGACTCCGCGGTCGCCGCAGTGAGGTACGACGCGGCTGTGGTGGGGCTAGACGGGCTCTACCTCGACTACGCCGTGAACAAAGTGGGCACCCTGCCGTTGTTCGCCTCGGCCAAGGCCACGGGGGCCTCGACTATTGTAGTTTTTGAGAGCTACAAGGCAGTTCCTCTAAAGGCCCCACACCCCGCCACAGTGGAGGCGGAGGTCTTCGGAAGACGCGTAGAAGTCCCTCTCTTCGACAGAGTGCCCCACTCATTAGTCGACCTGTTCGTCGCCGACCTGGGTGCCTCCCGCGAGGCGAAGCCGGTGGAGGTCTTCAACAAGGCGCTTATGTATATTTTTAAAACTGTAGATAATACACGTGTATTGCCGCGAGGTGGGGGACTGGGCGTATAAGTTAGGCGACGAAGTCTACATACAGAGCGTAGAACGCAGAGGGCCTTGGATCTACGCCGTGTGTTATGTAAAGTCGCAGACAAAAGCCGACGTATGTTACCAAGTAGTTTTAAAACTCAGACGGGGCAGTAGGTATTTCGTGGGGAGGTGCGAGTGTCCAGACTTTAAGTACAGGGGAGGGCCTTGTAAACACGTGGTCAGGGCGAAGGTGGCCCTACGCGAGTTTTTAAAAATACAGAAGGCGGTGCGCAGATGAGGCTCTACACCCTGAGGGAGGCCAACGACGCCGCGAAGATCCTCAAGCCTCTTCTAATGCCCGTGGTGGAGGCGGCCAGGCGGTGGGACAGGCTGAGCCCAGAGGAGGCGGAGGCGTTGGAGAGGCAGATAGACTGGCTTCAAAAAGCCGCCGCCGAGAACGGCTTCATAATCCGCGACTTCGTAAATGGGATCGTCGACTTCCCCGCAAAGACGAAGACGGGGGAGTTTGTCTACTTATGTTGGAAGGTGGACGAGCCCGAGGTCATGTTCTACCACGGGCCGGAGGGCTTTAGGGGGAGGAGGAGGATTACGCCGGAGCTTTTCGAGTAGCTACTTCTTTACCAACTCCTTCACCAGGAGGGCGATTTCCCGGGCCACGTCGACGCCGGTCACCCTCTGCACGTTTTTAAACTCAGGCACGCCGTTTACCTCAAGGACGAGGTACCCCCTGGGGGACTCCACCACGTCTACCCCCGAGTAGTAGGCGCCCACCGCCTCGCTGGCCTTCACGGCTACTTCTTCAAGCTCTGGGTCTATCCTCACGGGCTCAGCCTTGCCTCCGCGTGCCGTGTTTGTACGCCAGTCGTTCGAACTTATCCTGTATATGGCGGCCACCGCGCGGTTGCCCACCACAGTGACTCTAATGTCGCGCCCAGGCTTCTCCACGTATTCCTGTACTAGGTAGAGGTGGAGCTCGCTCTCCATGGCCTGCCTCTGCGTTATGATGGCGGCCAGGTCCTCGGGAGACTTCGCAAGGCTTACGAAGCGCCCCCACGAGCCGTCGGTGGGCTTTACGATGACTGGGTAGGACAACTTCTCCGCCGCCGCCTTGGCGGCCTCTAGGCCGAAGGCTAGGTAGGTCTTGGGGGTGGGGACCCCGGCCTCACGTAGTTTTAAGTAGGTGAGGTACTTGTCGTGCGACACCACCAGCGACTGGGCGCTGTTTATTGACAAGCCCCCCGCAAGCTCGTAGGTATACGCCGCGGGGATGACCCTAGACCTCGCCGCCAGCCTGATCACCCCAGCCCCTCCGACTCCGTCTGGGGCTATTACCTCCTCGACGTTTAACAGACGGGGGGCGAGGCCCACTGCCCTCAGGGCGTTTAGCAACAGCTTTTCGTCTAGGCGGGCGATGTCGTATACAAAGTCGATTTCCCCATAAGCCGCCAGTTTTCACCCGTTAATAAATCTAACTAATATCTAGATACTCCGCAACGGCCTTATATACCCACGCAGAAATCTATACATGAAGACTCCGGTCGTCGTAGCCTTAAGCTTCTTAGCAGTTGCGCTAGGCGCATTAACCCTTGTATCTACCCTAAGCAACCCCTCGCTAGACAACGTCATACTTGCCAGAGACTTGGGGATCTCCGCCGCCGCCGTGGCCACGGGATTCGCGGCGCCATTGCTCCACCGCAAGTTCTCAGCCGGCGAGGAGGAGGCTAAGCAGGTTTAAATAACCCGCTCTTTTTTGAGCTATGAAAACGAAGCCGCTTGTATACGCCCTCAGCGCAGTCGCCGTAGTACTCGGCCTCTTGTTTTTGATCAGCACCATTTCGGCGCCGTCCCTCGACCCTTACATATTTTACAGAGACTTACTAACTTCTATACTGGCGGTGGTTCTTGGAGTCATGGCCCCCATCTTAATTAGAAAATTTGCCGCAGATTAGTTTCAGCCTACTCTCCGTATTTCACACATAATACATTAATAACACAGCGTATCTACACCCATGCAGTTTAAAGAGTTTATAAACACCGTAAACGAGCCCCTCCGGTACTACATATACTACTCGGTGAAGAAGCTGGGGAAAACCCTAGACGAGGTCAGAGAAGAGGAGCTTATGCAAGTCCTAACCAACGCCCTTGGGGGGCACGTCGCCGAGGTCCTCTACGCAATGTACCTCGAAAAAAGAGTGAAGAAGCCGGTGTTGGTAAGTGCTTAGCCGCCTAACCGAGGACTCCTTCAAGCCCCTCAGGGCAGTTTCAAGAAGAGGCAGATTCGCTGAGGAGACCAACTTCGAGCTGTACGACGACGAGGGGCTCTTGCTAGTGGTAAAAGTCTTCAAAGGCCGCCCCCCGCACTACGGCCCGTGGGCAGAGGCGTTCTCCATCTCTCCAAGGGCACACGAAAAGTGGCTCAGGGAGGTGCTCTGCGTCTTGTACAGATACATGGAGCCGGGAGACGTCCTCTACGTCGAGTACGTAGACGACCCCGACACTTTTGTAAAACTCCAGAGAGGCGACCCCCCAGAGGAGACTAGGATCGGGAAGCTCCTTGTGGAATGCGGCTTCAAAATAGTAAAAAACTGGTACCACCCAGAGGGCGGGCTCGAAGGCGGCATGAAACTACAAGCAACGAAGTAGGTGTACGGCTCACACGGGCGGGCCTTTCACGCAGCCGGACACCCGGCCGTCCAGCCCAGACCCACCGGGACAGAGGTTTAAAACTTTACTCGGTGGGCAAGATGCGGAAGTCGTTAAACTCCCCCCTGTACTCCTCCCACCTCACCTCCACGTCCTCCACCCTGGCGCCGGGAGGCCCCACCTTTGCCCACTCCACCACCTTCAACACGGCGTCTCTCGGCCCCTCCAAAACAGCCTCCACAGTACGCCCATCCGACCTATTCCTCACCCACCCCCTAACCCCGTTCCTACTAGCCACCTCCCGCATAGACTGCCTAAAAAATACGCCCTGGACCCTCCCTCTGATAAAGAGGTGGGCCCTCACAAACTCCATACAAGCCGCAAGAACAAGACTTTTTATCAATTAAACCGGCGCAGCGCCTAACGCGCGCAGGCATCACACACGATTGAATTCACTCAAACGGCGCCGAGTTTTTATTTAAATACGGCCTATTCTCTATGCTTCACTTAGTTGACTACGCGTTGCTTAAGCCCTACCTCACCGTGGAGGAGGTGGTCAGGGGGGCTGTTAGGGCCGAGGAGCTGGGCGTCGCCGCCTTCTGCGTCAACCCCGCCTACGCCGTGTTTGTGAGGCCCCTCTTGAAAAGAGTGAGGCTGTGCGTGGTGGTGGACTTTCCCTTCGGCGCGTTGCCCACGGCCGTGCGGGCGGGCTTGGCCTCTAAGATGGCGGATGTGTCTGAGGAGCTGGACGTGGTGGCGCCCATCGGGCTGGTGAAGTCAAGGAGGTGGGCTGAGGTGCGGCGGGATTTAATTTCGGTGGTAGGCGCCGCCGGGGGCCGCGTGGTGAAGGTCATCGTGGAGGAGCCGTATCTCACAGATGAGGAGCGGTATAGGCTCTACGACATTGTGGCTGAGGCGGGGGCCCACTTTATAAAAAGCTCCACTGGCTTCGCCGAGGAGGCCTACGCCGCCAAGCTGGGCAACCCCGTCCACTCCACTCCCGAGCGCGCCGCCGCTATTGCCAAGTGGATTAGGGAGAGGGGCTACGCCCTGGGGGTAAAGATGGCTGGGGGCATCAGGTCGCGGGAGCAGGCCAGGGCTATCATCGACGCAATTGGCTTCGGCGAGGATCCCCGCCGCGTCCGCCTCGGCACCTCGACGCCGGAGGCTCTGTTGGGCTAGTCGTCGGCCGAGGCCAAGTAGCCGGTTAACAACTTCCAAAGGGCTAGGGACACCACCCCCAGCCCTACTAATATGGGGAGGATGGGAAGCCAGCGTTCTACTATTTCTATCGCCTCCGTCTCGCGCCCGGACCTCCTCATCTCGGCGGCGAGCTCCAGCTGGCCTCTGACCTCGCCCCTCCACTGTTCTAACTGGGCCCTCCCCCTCTCTGTCAACACGTACCTTTCTCCGAAGAAGCCCCGCCTCACCTCTACGAGGCCCTTCTCCCTGAGGGCTTCTAACACCGCCTTTATGTCGTGGGGCGCGAGGCCCATTATCTCTGCGATCTCCTCTGGGGAGTGGCCCGAGTTCACCAGCTCGAGGACTATGTAGTACTCCTGTTTCATGGCTTTTTCCTATTCATCCAGATTACGAAGAGTAGGGCGAGTATCACCACGACGGCCCATATGACTCCGTGGATTAGGGAAGTACGGTCTTGCGGCGCGGCGGCCGTGGCGGTGGCCCGGGGGGCGGTCGTGGGTGTCGTCGTGGGGGCTGTGGCGGTTTTTTGCAGTTCCACCTTGCCGCCGGCCTCTTGGTACCACTGTAATATGAGGGCCCTCAGCCTCTCTGCCAGCTTCGGGTTTTCTATTAAGAGCCCTACCTCTCTGTTTCTCTGTATTGAGTAGTATCCGACGTTTATGGAGCCTACGTAGGTGTAGTTGCCCACTACAATGATTTTAGCCACCACTTCTTCGTCGACGACTGCGTTTATGTCGGCGTCTGTCCTGGCGACTACTGCGTAGTACTGGGGGTACTTTATGATGTATGGGACCAGGCCGGAGTCCGTGTAGATCTGTTCCATTGCTATGTACAGCGTGCCGGGCTGGGAGAGGATCCACTCCAGCCCCTCCTGCGAGTTTATCGGCGACACCAGCACTCCGGCGTATCTATACCGCGGGTAGACCTCTCTGTAGTCGTTTAGTATAATCGCCGCCAACTGTCTGGCGAGGGTGGCGTTTTTAATTACTAGCATAACGCCCTTGTTTTTTGTAAACCCAGACGCCGTTGGGTTTATGTTGCCTATGATCACCGTCTGGTTGTCTATTACATACAGCTTGGTGTGTACGTTTGGGAAGTCGTTGTTCCACTTCACCTTCACGCCGTTTTGCTCCATGTAGTTTGCCAGTTCTTTTGCCTGTTGCGGCACTCCTCCGTAGACTCTCGCCGACAGCACCACGTATACGTCTGCTCCTCTCTTCGCCGCGGCCACCAAGGCGTCGGCTAGGGGCTTGTAGGTAAGCACGTAGACCTCGGCGTAGACGGCCTTCTTCGCCGACGCCACGTAGTCTATTATCTTTGTCGTGTTGATAGGCGACACCAACACGGCGTCTACCTCAAGCCTTATGGGCCCAGCCGCCAATATGGACACAGCTAGCAAGACGGCGATGAGAAGCGGCCTCATGCTCAACCAAGTGTCTTTGTTTAAATTTTTTGCTTTGTTAGGCGGTACCAAAGCCGCCGTCTAGCAAAGACGTACCCCCGCTCCTGCGCAACCGCGGCAACTTTCCTCATCTTGGCCTCTAGCTCCTCTGCGCTGTGGGGGTTTGTAACTCCGGCGGACTCGGGGGTCCAGTCGTATATAACCACCAGCCTCTTGGCCACTCTGTCCATTTCCCTCAAGGCCGCCTCCACGTCTTTGAAGTGATGCGCCGCGGCCACAGACACCACAGAGTCGAAGGCGTTGTCTCCAAAAGGCAACGCCTCGGCGGGGGCAAGCCTAACCTCTAAGAGGCCCGCCTCGACGAAGTCTTTAAACAACGACCTCAGGTACGACACCGAGCCCGGGTCGACGTCCACAGCCCAGACCCTCAGCCCCCTCCTCAGCAGGTATCCCGTGGTGGTGCCCCAGCCGGCCCCTACGTCTAACACCCTTTCTCCCAAGTCTATTTGGTCTAGGTCTTTGAACACCTCCTCTATCATAGCTGGGCGAGGGCCCAGCGGGCGGCCTCCTCGGCGCTCGCCGCCTTGACCACCGCCAGGAAGCCGCTGGCGTGTTTGAAGACGAGTGCGTCGCCGGAGAGTCTGCGGAAGTCTACCACGTTTGCATATTTGTCAGGCCTCCAGAGGGTGTACGCGCCTGGGTTTCTCCTGTCTTTTACCACGACGAACACCGGCTTGTCTGGAAGCCGGCCGAGGTCCATCAACGCGTTGTACAGAGACCCTGGGGGGACGTGGTCCTCCGCGGCCACGGCCACGTAGGCCACTCCGTCTACTAACACGTACCTGCCCGCAGATGCGAGCTCGGCGGCGCGTTTAGCCTCTGCGTAGTGTCTCTCCAACCCTCTCACGACGTAAGATTCTAGTTCGGGCACTGCGAGGACTGCGTAGCATGCGAAGTCTACGCCAAACCCCGTCTCGTAGGCCTCTTTTGAAGTCAAGACTGCGGGGTTCGACGCCGCGTCGACCATTAGCTTGAGAGTCTGAAAGGTCCTGGGGAACTGGGCAGCCAACTGCGCCGCCGGTACCTTCTCGGCCACTCTAAACGCCTCTGTGAGGGCTTGGGGGTCGAGGTCTAGCTTGGAGTAGAAGGCGTCGGCCAGCAACGCCAGAAACTTCTCGTCCTTCACCAGGCCGGTGGGGGCGGCGTCTGAGAAGTACTTGGCCATTCCGTTGTTGAGCGAGTTTCCGTAGGGCCCCGCCCACTTCTTCACAACGGGCCCAAACCTGTCGAAGAGGTCTAGGAAGTGCATAAGCGTTGCCACTAACGGCGTGGGCTTGGCGTCCACCGTGAGGGCCACTTGGACCGCCGAGGAGGGCTCCTCCGCGGGGTCCGACACGCCGTGGTGGTCCAGCACGACGAACCTAGGAGGCAGTCTGTCTTTGAAGGAGTCGCCTATGTCGAAGAGGACTACGTCGCCTTCTATTTTCTCCGCCTCTTCGGCGGTGTTTAGCCTGTATATTGCCTCCGACCCGGCGCGGTGTAGCAAGGCGGCTGCCAGCGTGTCGTCTGCGTGGGCAACGCCTCCGTGGGTCGCCGCCTTGAACCTGCCCCTCTTGACGACCTCCTTTGCGAGCATTACGTCGTTTAGCCACGTCACGGCGTTTCTTACGTTTCTTACTTAAAACCTTAATCGTATTTAAATCCCGGCGTTTACATAGACGTGGTCACTGTGAAAGTGGAGAGGCTGGAAAAGGTCTTCCCCCCAAACGTCTACGCGCTGAGGGACGTAAATGTGGAGATTCGGGATGGGGAGTTTTTAGTGGTGTTGGGCCCCTCGGGCTCGGGGAAGACCACTTTTATTAGATGCGTCGCCGGCCTAGAGGCCCCGACTAGGGGGAGGATTTTCTTCGACGACGAGCCTGTGGTGGACGTGGAGAGGGGTGTGAACGTCCCCCCTGCGAGGAGGAACGTGGGCATGGTCTTCCAGAACTGGGCCCTCTATCCCCACATGAAGGTGTTTGACAACATCGCCTTTCCCCTGAGGATTAAGAAGTTGCCGAAGCACGAGATTGAGCGGAGGGTGAGGGAGGTGGCCGAGGCGTTGGAGATAGCCCACCTCCTCGACCGCTACCCCCGTCAGCTGTCAGGCGGCCAGCAGCAGAGAGTGGCCATCGCAAGGGCCTTGGTAAAGGAGCCTAGGGTCTTGTTGATGGACGAGCCCTTCTCGAACCTCGACGCGCGGCTTAGGATTTCCGCCAGAGAGTTTGTAAAGTCGCTTCAGAGAAAGCTGAAGATAACCACCGTCTTGGTCACCCACGACCAACACGACGCATATGCCCTGGCGGATAGGCTAATGGTCATAAACAACGGAGAGGTCCAGCAGGTGGGGACTACGGACGAAGTTTTAAACAACCCGGCCAACTTGTTCGTGGCGCAGTTCTTCGGCGACCCGCCGATAAACGTGGTGGAGGGCGTGGGAGGCGGCGACTACGTAGACCTGGGCGACGTCAAGTTGCCGGTGGGTGCTCCAGAGGGGAAGGTGGAGGTGGGGATAAGGCCCACGGACATCTACCTGTCAGAAAGGCCGCTTTCCCCCGACGACGTTGCCTTACCCCCTGCGAGGGTGAAGCTGGTGGAGTACCTCGGCTTCACTCCGGTGGCGGTGGTCACGTGGGGCAAGACCGAGCTCCGCGCCGTGGCTTACGGGAATTTTAAAGAGGGGCAGATGGCGAACGTCTTCCTCCGGAGGGAGGGGGTGAAGCTGTTTCGCAACGGTGTGAGGATAAGGTAATTATAATGAGCTAAAGTATGTTTTAATATCTGTGCGAAGTGTGGGCCATGGGTGTTGTGATCGCCGGGTTTGTAAGGACGCCTATTGGAAAATTCGGGGGGGCTTTTAAAGATGTGAAGACGCCCTACTTAGCCGCCTTTACTATCAAGAAGCTTTTAGAAAGGACGGGGCTGAGCGGCAAGGAGGTCGACGAGGTCGTCTTCGGCTCTACTCTCCAGGGTGGGATGGGGCAGAACTTGTCTAGATACGCGGCCCTTCTCGCAGGCTTGCCGGAAAGCGTAAGCGCGTATACGGTGAATAGGGTGTGCGCCTCGGGGATGCAGGCCATTATTGAGGCGTATAGGGAGGTGGCCTTGGGGGACGCCTCGGTGGTCATCGCAGGGGGGGCGGAGTCTATGTCCACCGCCCCGTTGTGCCTGCCCGACGACGCCCGGTGGGGGCTCCGCCACTTTATTGGGAGGAGGGCCGAGTTGAAAGACCTCATGGTTTACGACGGGCTTGTGGACCCCACCAACGGCATGTTGATGGGCGAGGAGGCGGAGATGGTGGCTAGGAAACACGGCATGACTAGAGAAGAGCTGGACTGGGTGGCGTACGAGAGCCACATGAGGGCGTGGAGGGCCACTGAGAACAAGTGGTTTGAAGAGCTGGAGCCTGTGAACGACGAGCTGGGGGGAGTCAAGGTGGTGTTAGAAAGAGACGAGGGGATTAGGCCCGACACCACCTTGGAGAAGTTGGCTAAGCTCAAGCCGGCCTTCCGCCCAGACGGCTTGCTCACCGCGGGGAGCTCCAGCCAGCTGTCCGACGGCGCCGCCGCGGTTTTAATAACCACCGAGGAGAAGGCCAAGGAGCTTGGGCTGAAGCCCGTCGCCCGTATCCTCGGCTACAGCTGGCACATGGTGGAGCCCTGGAGGTTTGTGGAGGCTCCTATCTACGCCGTGCAGAAGCTGGCCAAGAAGCTGGGGGTGGGGCTCGACTACTTCGACTTTTTTGAAAATAACGAGGCCTTTGCGGTAAACAACGTCTTGTTTAACAAAGTGCTGGGCGTGCCTTACGACAAGATGAACGTCTTCGGCGGGGCGATAGCGCTGGGGCACCCCCTGGGCGCCTCTGGGGCGAGGATAGTGACCACTCTAATATCTGTCTTACGTAGGAAAGGCGGGAGGAGGGGCGTGGCGGCGCTTTGCCACGGCACGGGGGGCGCCACGGCGGTTGCAATAGAACTTATATAACAAGTTTTTTTAAACTTCGGTGGATATTAGAAAAGTCGTCGAAGGGATTGACTACGACAAGGCGCGGAGTATAATCTCCGCCTTCATCAAAGAATACGTGGATAGGGCCGGCGCTCGGGGGGTGGTGGTGGGGCTGAGCGGCGGGGTGGACTCCACAGTGGCCGCGGCGCTCGCCGTAGACGCCTTGGGCCCGGAGGGGGTCTTGGCTTTGACAATGCCCTCGGTGTACACGCCGCCGGAGGACGTGGAAGACGCCAGGAAGGTGGCGGAGAGGCTGGGGGTGAAGCTGATACACATCGACATTACCCCCATCGTGGAGAGCTTTCACAAGGCTTTCCCAGGCTTCGCCGCGGAGGACAGAGTGGCCGCCGGCAACATTCTGCCGCGGGTTAGGATGACGATTCTCTACTATTATGCGAATAGAGAGAACCTTCTGGTCTTAGGCTCGGGCGATAGGAGCGAGCTACTTCTGGGCTATTTTACAAAGTACGGAGACGGGGGCGTGGACCTGCTCCCCATCGGCTCTCTGTACAAAACCCAGGTTAGAGAAATGGCGAGGAGGCTGGGCTTCGGTTGGATTGCAGATAAGCCAAGTAGCCCACGCCTCTGGCACGGACACACGGCGGAGGGCGAGCTGGGGGCGCCCTACGAGGTGTTAGACGCCGTGTTGTGGGCCCTCTTCGACGCCAAAATGCCCGTGGAGGAGGTGAGGAGGGCCTA
>JAVZUI010000012.1:0-46621 GCA_038879095.1 Pyrobaculum sp.
GTGCGCACTCACGGCTTTGCCCACTAGTACAATCTCATTGAGATTACAACCACTAGTCCGACTTGAGGCTATGACTCGCAATAAGACCCATACTTCTTCTCCTTTACCGAGAGCTACATCGACTTTTTCAAAAACTTCCCTGGATTGTGCATCAGGCGGCCAGGCCCAGAGGACCTCGCCAGCCTCTTTGCTCGGGCAGTCTGTTCCTATGAGCGGGTTGGCCATGTCGTCGATGCTGTGCTTGACGTTTATACAGCTACCCTGTGCCAAAATTATCATATTGAGCTGTGTTATTCTTAAAATTTATAAATTGTAGTAGCTGTACCAATATGGAGACGCCGCTTGAGTTGTCTCTTTATGCTCTTAGGGCTTATTTAATGTCTCGCTACACGCCGTGCGTCAACCCCTCACATAGCAGGATAGACGCCTTGTCGTATCAACTCGATTTTGTCAACTTAGCGCTCCGCAGATACTACGAAGAGGGGGCGATTAGGCTCATGTTGGCAGACGACGTGGGGCTGGGGAAGACGATAATGACCGGCCTCTTGTTAAAAGAGCTGATGCTGAGAGGCCATGTGAAGAGGGCCCTGCTGGTAGTGCCTAGGTTTTTAAAGTTCCAATGGATCAGGGAGCTCAGAGAGAAGTTCGACATAGAGTGCGCAGAGGAGCTGTCCTCTAACTGCGTCGTTGTGTCGATTGACTGGTTGAAGCGGCACGTCGAGGAGGTTTTGAGAAGCGGGGGCTGGGACGTGGTGGTGTTCGACGAAGCCCACAACCTCACGGCCCCCAAAGGGCGCAGAACAACCCAGCGGTATGAGGCCGCGTCTATACTAGCTTCCTCCGTGAGGAACGTTCTACTGCTCACAGCCACGCCTCACCACGGAGACCAGCCAGACTTCATAGCGCGGCTGAGGCTACTCGACAGAGGAGTAGACGAGCGCAACCTCAGAGCCGCCGTGAGGGAGTACGTGGTGAGGAGGCTGCGTGAAGACGTGAGGGACGAGACGGGCATACCGGATCGCCACGTGGCGCCTCCCGTGTCGGTGGCCCTAACGCCCGAGGAGAGGGGCTTCTACAGGGGCGTAGAGGAGTACGTGCTTTACTACTACGACATGTCCAAGAAGAGAAAGCCGTTGGCTCTGGTGGCGATAGTGTTTCAAAAAAGGGCTTCGTCGAGCCTAGGCGCAGCCCTCAAAACTCTGCAGAGACGCGTCGAAACGCTGGAGGCAATTCTGGCGGGCAAAATAGCCCCCGCCGAGAGGCCAAGGAAAAGAGCCGACGTGTATAGAATAGTTGCCTCCACAGACCCGGAGGCGCTTAGAAGAGAAATAGACAAGTTGAGAGAGCTGATTAAACTAGGCAAGTCGATACAACGCGACTCGAAGGTTCAAAAGCTGTTAGAGGTCCTTACCGCGCACAAGGCGGACAAGGCCATTGTCTTCACCCAGTACCGCGACACGATGCAGTACGTCGCCGACGCGTTGCGAAGAGCCGGCTACAAGGTGGTTACCCTCCACGGAGGAATGGACGAGGAGCAACGCAAAGCCGCAGAGCAACAGTTCAGAAAAGAGGGACAGGTCCTAGTGGCCACAGACGCCGCCTCCGAGGGCCTAAACCTACAGATAGCCAACGACTTGATAAACTTCGACCTGCCGTGGAACCCCTCCCGCCTCGACCAGAGGATAGGCAGAGTCCACAGATACGGCCAGAAGAAAGACGTCTTCGTCTACAACTTCGTGGTAGAGGACACCATAGACGGCAAGGTGTACTCCGTGCTTCTAAGAAAAATAGAAGAGATAAGACGAGACCTAGGCAAAGTCTTCGACTACATAGGCAACGCCGTAGACGCAAAAGCCTTCCTACAAATACTAACAAGGGTAATGGAAGGCGCCAAGCCAGAAGACCAAATAGAGAAAACCGTGGCCTCCAAGGCCACGCTAAAAGACATAGAGGACCTACTCACCCAAGACAGGATCAGAATAGAAAAAGACCCAAGATGCGTCAACTACCTAACCGGCCAAGATCTCCACTACGTCGTAACAGCGACCCTAGCCCAATTAGACCCCAACTCCTACCGCGAAGACGGCGCCTGCATAAAGATAAGATACGTCCCAGCCGCATTACAGCCATACTGCCGAGGAGTATGCACCACAGACCTCGCAGGCTTCGGAATCGACACCCCATGCCCCGAAAAAATCACGGCAGAACACCCCCTAGTCCAAGCAGTTTTTCAGTACCACCTCAACAAGATAGGGCTATCCCCCTACATAGAGGCAGAAATAGAAAGGCCGTGCTACGCCCTCGGAACCACGTGGGTATTCACCGCCGCCGCAGAGCTGAAACTGCCAGTAGACGTGGAGTGGAGAGAACAAACGTACAAGATAGAAGAGGTGAAAGTGCACTTCCAGAGGGAAGTAGACATAGCCCAATGTAGCGGCAACGTAGGCCTAGACCTTTTAACACTCCCCGTTTACGCCGCGCCTTCCCGCGAACAACCTCCCCCACTACCCGGCGAGGCTGAGGAAGAGGCGAAAACGCAACTAATGGAGAAGATAAGGTCTATCTGCCAGAAAGTCAAAATCGCCGCGATCAACGAAATCACACGTAGAATACAGGAACTGGGAAAAAAGAGACTTCCCCCAGACTGGATAGACGCAGAGAGGCGCAGACTCATCGACCTACAGATACGCCTCGCAGATGAAATAGATAGGAGGTGTGAAGAGGTGCACGTACGCATAACCCCCATCGTAGCCATAAGACACCTCCCACTCGGCTATAAGGGCTTGGGCATGGACGGCGCCAAGCGCTACATCGAAATTGGAAAAATCGGCGAGGAGATAGTGCTCAAGGCAGAAGAGGCGGAGGGATGTAAGGTGGTAGACCTAAGAAATATTCCCAGCGCCGGCGTCGACTACATAAGCATATGCCCCTCAGAGATTAGGTATATTGAGACAAAAACCGTCAAAGGCCCCTATGGCGAAATTCACATAACACCTGGAGAATGGCAAACGTTATGTGCCAACAAGGGCGACCGAGCCAAAAGGTATTCAAACTATATACAGTACCGAAAGGCCCTACAAGGCCTCATGTACCTATACGTAGTAGACCTGAACGACGGAGTAATAAGAAAGTTCCAAGACCCATGCACAAAACTAAGAGACATCATACAGAAATATGCGCATCAGCAAACAAAATACATAATCCCATACCGCGAACTATTAAAAATTTTAAAACCCACCGTTGAATTAAAATATGCTGTTTGAAAAACTGGTAACCGAAGAGTGGAAAAGAATAAAACAGATGGTGGACGAAGCCGTCACCAAGGAGAGGCTTGGGAGACCTCCCTTTTTCGAGGCCACCATGTCTTTTGCTAGGAGGCCTCTGATAACCAGCCGATTTATCCTCCTCCTAACTCTGCTAGACGACATCTCCCCGGAGGAGGCGAAAAAGGCGTTGGGACTAGGCAACGACGGGCCTCCTTACCGCCACAATCCGCCGGAGGTTATACGCAGAAAAGTACAAGGCGCCGTGGTGCTGGACCCATTTGCGGGAGGCGGCTCTATCCCCATCGAGGCGGCGAGGCTCGGCGCTAAGGCCATCGCCGTGGAGTACAGCCCAGTGCAGTGGGCTGTGCTCAAAGTAATCGAAACGGCCCAGACACACCCACAGCTGATAAATGTAGAGAAGTGGGAACAGCTGAAGAAAAAGTACAGAAGGGGCTTCCAGGCTGACATGAAGAAGCTGTGCTCAGACCCCACTCACAAAGAGGCCGGGCCGTTAGTCACCGAAGGATGCCGCATCGTCAAGGAGCTAGAGGCCGAGCTTAACCGATTCTACCCTCCACACAATGGGAAAGAAGTGACACACTACATATGGACAAAGCAGGTGAGATGCCCAAAATGCGGCGCATGGGTCCCCCTTGCGTACCAATTCGACTTGGGCAAGGGCAGGTACTGGTATGTGAGGTACGACGGAGGAGACTACGAGCCGTACGTGGCCAAGGGCGAGGCGCCCCCCGGTACAATTAGCGAGGGGGAGGCAAGGTGCCCAAGGTGCAAGGTGTCTATACCAAACGAATACATTAGGAAAAACGTAAAGGGAAACGACAGGCTCGTATTAATTAGGACGGCGGACGGAGAATTCCATCAAGCCGACAAGACGCAGGTAGAGACCTACAATCTGATGCCGGAGCCCGAGAGGCTACAAGAGCTCATTACTCCCAACGATCCCCATACGACGCCGCCTCTTTACGGTTACACCACATTCGGCGACCTCTTTAACAAACGCCAGCATACTGTTTTAAACCATTTGGTGAATAAGCTTAAATCCCTCGACCCCGCCTTGAGGACAGTATTGGCATGGCTTACAGTAAAACACGCAGATCGCAATTCAATACTAACATCATGGGATAAGACAAGACAAAATATCAAAAATTCTCTAGCATTTAAAGTCTTGACAATGTCATGGGACTACGTTGAAGCAAACCCATTCGCTTTGGGCTCTGGGTCACTATATGGTGCCCTTCATGATGTGGTGGATGGCTTTGCGTTTTTAGTGGAGGCGCTTAGGGGCACCGAGCCCATAGAGGTTAGGCTGGGGAGCGCTCTCAGCCTGCCTTTTGAGGACAGGTCGATTAAGTACGTCGTCACCGGTCCGCCGTATTATGACAACATTCCGTATCCGGAGGTCTACGACTTTGCCTATGTCTGGCTGAAGCGTGTCCTCGGCGACGTATACCCGGACGTCTTCAGCTTCTGGGCGCTGTGGCGTGACCGGTCTGCCGAGGATATCAGCGTCGGCGGCGTGCGTACGAAGGAGCATTTCGAGGCGTTGTTTGAGGGCGCGTTGAGGGAGGTTAGGCGGGTTCTCCGAGACGACGGGGTGTTGGTTATGTACTTTGCCCATTCTAGGAGGGAGGCTTGGGTGTCTATTATGCGCATCCTCCACGGGGTGGGGTTCTCTGTGGTCAATACGATACCGATTAAGAGCGAGAGCTCTGTTGACGTCCAGGCTAGAGGTAAGGTGAGTCCGGTGAGTTCTGTGGCCCTCGTGGCTAGGCCTAGGGCTGGCGGCGAGGTGGCGTATGTGGAGCGGCTGAAGCCTAGGTTGAGGGAGGAGGTTGCGCGTGCGGTGTTGGAGGCGCATAGGGGCGGCGTGCGTGGTGTGGACTTGTTGATGGTGGCGTATTCAGCGGCTTTGAAGGTGGCTACTCAGTACGGCGAGCTTAAGTCGCTTAGGGGGGACCCTATTGAGGACGTAATTTCTTTTGCCGACGAGGTGGCGGTGGCTACTGTGGTGGAGGAGCTTTTCGGCGCTTCGGCGGATAAGTTGACTGAGTTCTACGTCTATGCGGTAAATGAACACGACGGCGTGTTGGACTCGGACACGTTTTTGCTTTTATCGAAGTTGACCGCCTCAGGCGAGGAGTTGAGGAGGTCTGGTCTCATCCGTGAAGCTAAGCGGGGCAGTAGAAAGGTTGTCGAGGTTGTGGATTTTGTGGATAGGTGCGACAAGGCGGGTAAGGGGAGGTCTGCTATCGATGTGCTGCATAGGCTTCTGTGCGCTTTTGCACAGAGGGGCAAGTCCGGCGTTGAGAATTTGTTGTCGCAGGGCGGCTTTCCCCACTCTCTTGACGAAATTTGTAAATTGGCTGAGGTGGTCTACGGCGGCGGCTGGGGCGCTAAGCCGGAGGTAGTTAAGGGCTTTATGTCTATGTTCTGTGGGAGAATTGTTAAATCGCATTCGCTTCTGGATTATGCATGAAGTTGAGGAGGGAGATTGAGGCGGGGGCTTTTAATAGGGACGCAGTCGCGGTGTCGCTTCACGCCATTGTTGAGGAAGGGGGGCGGGCTCCCTATCCGTATAACGACGCGGAGGCGTTTTTCTCGCATACGTATCCCACCGACGCGTTGAAGGTGGCTCTTTCGCTGGTTTTGCAACGTCTGGAGGGGCGGGGTGGGGACAAGGTGTTGATGGTTAGGTCTGGCTTCGGCGGGGGGAAGACCCACCTGCTGGCGGCTATTTACTATTTCGTGACTCAGGGCGAGAAGGCGCGGGGGACCGCCTTGTGGAGCGTAGTGGGGGGCAGGCCTCCGCCGAGGGCTAGGGTGTGCGTCTTGGACGGCGTCTACGTGGATCCTTGGTCTACGCCGTTGTGGGGCTGGCTGGGGCAGTGTCTTGGGGCGGCTCAGGCCGTGGCTCCCTATGTCAAGGAGCTGAGGCCGCCTGACGCGGCCGTCATGTCTAAGCTTTTCGAGGGGGTGTCGGAGCCTGTTGTGTTGATTTTAGACGAGGTTGGGGAGTACCTGAGGAAGATTCACGGCGCTGTGAGGAGGTCTGCGGAGGAGAAGAGGAGCTATTTTGAGGGGGTGAAGGCGTTTGTTAGGGCAATCTACGAAGCTCTTAGGAGCAGAGATTTCATGGTGGTGTCTCTTCCCGACGAGTCTGCGCCTTACGATGAGGAGGTCAGGCGGCAGTTGAGGGACCTCGAGGAGTTGCTTAAGCGTGTTGCCAGGTCTCTCTCGCCTGTTTCTCGCATTGATGAGGTATATGGCATTTTGAGGCAGAGGCTTTTTGAGGATGTCGATAGCAGTCTGGCGCAAAGAGTGGTGGGGGAGTACGCCGAGTTCTATGAGAAATACAAGCAGTACTTTAGGGAGGAGTGGATCGACCCGAGGGAGTTGAGGGATGCTTTTCCGTTTCATCCCTCATTTATCCGTACGTTGTACGAGAGGACTGCCTCAATTCCTGCGTTTCAACGGACTAGGGACCTTATCTATGTCTTGGCTAGAGTTGCATATCTCAAACGGGGTAGTCTTGGCGACTTTATAATGGTAAGCGATGTGGACCTCCTTGACGCCGAGTTGAAGGAGTTCTTCACCAAGGGCGTGGATAGGCCGAATCTAGAGCCTGTTATTGAGCATGACGTAAAGATGGCCCGCGGCATGTCTGACCGCCACTACGCCGTGGCGGCTGGGTTGTACATCTACTCGCTTATCGGCGGCGACGTGAAGAGGTCGGCGGCGGATAGGAGAGTAGTAAGGACGCTCGTCGCGAGGCCGAGGGACGTGGACCCGCAGGTTTACGACAAGGCGCTGGACGAGTTGATGGAAGTCGCGTGGTATATCGACAGCGACGGCGAAAGGTTCTGGGTCTCTTCTGAGCCTAACATCAACAAGATGGTTGAGGAGGAGGCCCGGCTGTTTGACGAGGCTAAGGTCCTGGAGCTGTTGGATGAGGAGGTGGAGAAGTTGGCTAAAGCTGCGGCGCCGTCGGGTTTTGAGGTAGCGGTGGTGCGAAGTCTCGACGAGGTGGAGGACAAAAAGGCGTTTACCCTGTACGTGTCCTTCCCGCCGTTCCCAAGGTGCGACGACGCCAGGCAGATGCTTGATAAACGGTTCGAGACTGCAACATACAAAAATTCGGCGTACTTCTTACTGTATAGGGACCTACCTGTGGAATACGCCAGGTATGTGTTGGCGTGCGAGTCTCTTGAGAAGAGAGTTGAGAAGGACAAGTTGCCCAGGCTGAGGAGCGTGTGTCAAAATAAGCTGTTGTCGTTCTATTTGGAGCTGTATAGGTCGTACCGGTGCATGGCATATCCACTGCCAGATGGGCTTAGGTTCGTGGAGCTTAAGCTCGACATAACCGACGTGCCTGCTGGAGATGCGGAGAAGGTCGCACGTCATCTACGTGACAGGTTGAAAAAGGCGGTAGGGGGGGAGCTTGCCAATACTGCTAAGTATATGGAGGAGATTTCGCCTCAGTATCTTTACGACACGTATTTGCAGAAGAGACTTACGCATCTAGATGAACTTAACGTAAAGATGATAGAGGAGGACGTGTTCCGAGATCCCGACCTGCCTGCTCTTGAGAAGCTTAGTTCTATCTATAATGCCTTGAAGGCGTTGGCCGACGAGGGGAAGATTGTGCTGTCTTGCGGCAAGACGTTTTACACGAGGTTGGAGGGGCCCGTGTCTCCTGATGTGAGTTCTCTGTTTAACTGCGACCCCGAAAGGGCGATCTCCGTGCTTAAGTCTCTGCCAGAGGATGTTGTTCGACGTCTCGAAGAGGCAAAGAAAAAGCTAACGCCGCCTGCCGTGGTGCCACAGGCGGCTAGGCCTCAGACAGTCCGATGTTTGGACGTAAAGTGGCCAGGTGAGGTGGAATTTGAGGCCGCCCGCATGGTGATCAGCGGCGAGGATGCGCAGATGTTGAACACGTTGGTTAGTCAGCTTGAGTCGGTGTTCAAGATTAAGCCTAGGGATGCTACGGCCAAGGCGGTCTTAGAGGACGAGGACGTAAGGTCGGAGTGGATTGCCACGAGCTGGGAGGGCGTGAAGAGGTTAGTGAAGTACTTAGTGTCTGCAGAGAGGGGGGCCCGCACGAATTTCAGCGTGGAGCTTCACGCCAACTTTAAGATGGGTAAGGACCTTGCCGCGACTTTTGAAAAGGTGTTTAAAACGTTAAAAGTCGAAGTATACGGGAGAAAGTGTTGACACACAGCTGTTTTTAACTGAGCTATTCTAAACGTGATCAAGATTGTTTTCAGAGGGAAAAGGGCTTACTTAGTGCAGATTTTAAGGGGGAAGTCGTCGAAGGTTGCGTCCTTCTCTGCCGAGGGGTATAAGTGGTGGCGGGACTTAATGGGCACCGACGAACTCGACGACTCTTTTGCCAACTGGCCACGCGTCGCCAAGGCGTACATATTCGCCAAAGTGTATCCCTACACCTCTTCTCCGCACAAATTGGTGACCCTCTTGAAGGAAATGGAGGACTTCGAAGCGGTATATTGGATGCATACCATGCAGAGATTTGGACAGAGGGCGGTTTATGCCTTCAAAAGACTATTTGGCGTATAGCGGTACTCTAAGGACCCTACTAACGTTTTTAACAGTTTCCAAATCATTAGCCAGAGCATGATTGCTACTACGGCGGCCTAGATGGGGTTGTGGCCTGATAGCCTTGTGGAGCTCGGCAATGTTCCAACGACGCAAATTTGCGTGTATAAAGCCGTTTGGGCCTTCGCAGAGCATTATGACGTTATGGGCCGCGGAGGTCTGCTGCTATTTCTTTCCGTTCTTCATACGCCTCTTGGCCTGTCAGCACTTCGTAGTCGATTTCTCCGTCGTGGAGCAGGTAGAGCCTCACCACTTTTAGCCTGTCCAGTGCGCCCTGTCTCTCGGCGTGTTCTAGGACGCTGTCTAGGAACTCTGCGGAGTGGGTGGCTACTATGAACTGTATGCCGTCTGCTGAGTGTGTGACTACGCTTCTCGCGAGCTTCTCAGCGACGCTTGGGTGCATGTGGCCCACGGGCTCGTCTACGGCCACTACGTCGGCGCCCGCCACGACGTGTGCCAAAGTGTTTGCAAGGGCTTTAGAGCCGTCGCCAAGCAGCCTCGCGGGGAGAGACTTGGCGCAGTTGAAGAGAAGGACGCGTCCGCCTCGGTAGTCGCAGAAGTGTGGCATCTCTCGCCGTAGCATTGCCACTAGGCGCGCCCTGTCCCCTGGCTTCAGCCGCTTGAACGGGTCTTCCGCTTTTTCGTACCCCACCTTCACCACGGGGATCTCTGCTGGTTGGACTGCCAACTCTCCTGCGCATAGCTTTGACAGCACTGGGACGAATCGGGGGTTTCTTCTAGCCACAGCCAGTGGCGCACCTCGGCCTCCTATGAACGCGAGGCGCGCGGGGGATCCCTCTACGTATAGACACATGTAGAATAGCTTTTTTACGAGGGTGTGGATTACGTCTACCGTCTTCGCGTCTGTTTGCGTCGCCTCTTCTTCAGCCGTTACAGCGTATAAGTGTTGGAGGAAGACATCTCTGCACCTATCGTCTAGATTCTCTACCCCTTTTACGATGTTTAGTTTTAGCTGGACGCCGACGTTTCCCCAGACCTGGGCCTCCGGCCCCTTGCCGTCTTTGTAGAGATAGTTGCCTCTAGTGGCGACTATGCGCCGCGCGAGGTTTCTGCCGTAGACGTCTCGGAAATTGTTTGTGGCGGATAGCAGTAGGGCGATTGCCTCCAACGCTGTGGACTTCCCCGTGTTGTTGCGCCCCACGAAGATGGTGACGTCGCCTAACTCCACTTCCAGTTCGTCAAATGGCCCGTAGCGCCTTACCCCAAAACGTAAAAGCCTGACTACCACGGGTAAAACCTAGAGTTTATATATACGGTTAGAGCGCCACGAGAGCCGCTGGCCTTCCGGCATGCTTCTGCACGCCTGGTGCTTTTACTTTGAGGGGTATGGGGGGTGTCGTAGAGTTCATAGGATGTCCGCGGCCTGTGTGTACGCCTACATCGCTAGCGCGTTGACGTCCGTGGCGAGACTGAACACCTGGCCGTGCTTTGGGCGGGTGGCTTCGGCTCTTACGCCTAAGTGGGATCAGGCACGTTGCGAAGGGCTGTGGATCCTGCTGTACGGTTTTGCGCGGCGTCCCTAACCTGTGCCGCTTCGGCGTGTACCTGTGTGTGCCGGTGTTTGTCTCCGTAGTCTGCCGGCGGCTACCGGTGTTGGCTGTGGGGTTCACTGGACTGTGGCTTCGGCTTTCTGCGTGGCCTCGACGGCGCCTTTGTAGAAGAATATGGGCGCGGCGAGGGCTGGGATTACGAGGAAGAATAGGATGTTTAACACGGCGGCTGTCTGGAAGTTGGGGGCGCCGTAGTGGTGGTGGAGCGCGAAGAAGCCCACTATGTAGACGTAGATGTAGGCGACGAGTGCGATTATTAGCACGACGGCGGCGGCTGGCAGGAGGAAGAGGGCGTATAGCTCCCCCAGCGCCGACGCCGCGCCTACCAGCAGGGCGAGCGGGTAGAGGGCGAGGGCTATCTTTGCCCACCTAGCCGGCGAGGAGAACCGCGGCGATTTTTCCGACAGGTAGAGGTACGCCACTCTGAAAGCAGATATGTTGACCGCGCCCACCAACGCTGAGGCCGCCGTTAGTACAGCGCCCAAGAGCCCGCCCTCGCCGGACTCTGCCAGGTAGGCGAGGAGGGAAGCTACGCCTATGGCCACGAGGAGTATGTACGTCTTGGCGGCTAGCATGAGCGACTTCTTTTCGTCTACGCCCCCCGCGGCGGTTGCGACAACCCAGCGGGCGAATCTGTCCAGGGCGTCCCCCTGTTGCATCACGCCTCTTCTAGTATTCTGTCTACTATTACGTCTATGCCCAGCTCCCGGGCCCTCTCTACGGCGTCTTTGAAGGCGTTTATTGCCACTAGTATCTTCCGCTGGGGGGTGCGGCGGAGGTAGCGCTCGAATATGCGGCACCTCTCCTCGAACCACTCCACGTCGCCGGCCTCCGCCACCGCCTTAACCTCGATGAAGTAGACGACGCCGTCGTGGACGTAGACGTCTAGCTCCAGCTTGGCGCCCCTTCTGTAGTACGTCCCGTCGTCTATAAACGAGACCTTCTCCACCTTCACCGGGTCCACGCCTAGGAGGTCCCGGTAGATGGCCAACACAGCCCTCTCCAAGTCCAGGCCCATGCGCCCCGTGAAGCCGCCCACATTAGCCTTCAACAACGTCACGTCGGCCTTAAGAGACGACACGTCTGCCTTTAGCACAGCTACGTCTGCCTTCAACGTGGCTATGTCTGACTCAACTCGTTCTAGTCTTTCCAACATCTTCTCCAGAACCTGTGTTATCTTCTCGATGGCGGCCGCCAGCTTTAAGACGTCTTCTCTTTTGCTTTCCTTCACTGCCTCCTTTACGACGCGGCGTATCTCCTCTAACAGCTTCTGCTCCACGTACATGTCTAAAACAGTTTTTAAAAACTAATTCGCCGGGACGTGGGGGCCTTTGAGACTCGGCGTCGGCTTGTCCTTGCCGGCCTTATTGGGGTTTCCACACCATTAGCCACAGCATTACCGCGACTATTACTGCCCAGGCGGGGGCTAGGGCCTTCACCAGCTTGTGGTATCTGGGGGGGTCCCATCTGTATGCGGCGCGGACGTGTACGATTTCTAGGACGCCGGCTATTAGGGCGACGCCTAGGGCGTAGTGTATCCAAAGGGGGGAGCGGGGGAAGCCGTAGACGTGTACGGCCATGGCTAGGCCGGTGGCGAAGAGCAGGGCGCCCGAGGCGGCTTCTAGGTGGACGACGCGTCTGTAGGACGGGGGCAGGGGGCCGTTTTTGAGCTCTCTTACCACGAGGTACGCGCCTGTGCTGAGCCCCGCCCAGCCGACGAGGGACAGTATGTGGAGGGCCAGGAGGGCTTCGTAGATCATGAAGCCGATTTGACTTCTATTTTTAAGGATGCCGCCCGCCTCGACCGACCACGACTGTCAGGTTCTTGGCGCACATCTTCCGGGGCGGGTTGTGCGTCACCTGTGGCCTGCGCAGAGCGGCGTCTCGGCTACTCCTCCGGCCGAGCCCGACGGTGTGCCCTTGCGGGGGCCGGGGCGGGCGGGCCGGCTGGAAGAGTTAGAGGCGGCCAAAGACGTAAGGCCCGACTGCTCGGGTCTTACAACGCTGGCGAAGACTCGGAGGGCCTGCGTGTTGAAGAGTGCGACGGCATATTTGCAGTGTTTTTCAACGCTCGTAGGCCGGGGTTCAGCTTCTCCAGCCGCGGGGGTCATTAACTCCGTCAGACAAACCTGAGGGGGGCCTTGGAGCTCTAAGCTAGGCGTAGCGGGGCGCCTGGGGCTGGCGTCTGAGGGTCTCTGAGAAGGTGACTATTACGTAGAGCCCGGCGTTTCTCACCCTGTAGTACTCCTGGACAAATTTGTGGGCGTCTAGGCCCTCGGCGGGGACCGGCTTGGAGATGTGTACGGCGTCGGGGACCTCGGCGTCTGGGGGCAGGAAGGCGTAGTCCACGCCCATCTGGAGGAGGGCCTTCTTCAGCTCGAGGAGGAAGCGCCTCCTCTCCTCCTCCCGCATGGCGGCTAGGGCCGCCTTGTGGTCTGGGTGGACCGCTATGCCCATGGCGACGATGTAGACCCCCAGGCCGCCTGGCCTAACGACCTCCACCACGGGGCCGCCGCCGGGAGGCGACAGAGAGACGTGAAAAGGCTCGGGGGCGTTCGGCGGCGACGCCACGACGAGTCCCAGCGACTTGGCCCACCTCTCCACCTCTCTGTCTAAGTCCATGGAGGCGCCTTCTTCCAAGTATTTAAGCCTGTGGAGGCGCCACGACGCCGAGTTGCGGAAAGACGGCCTCGGGGCGGCCGCCTCGGCAGGGCGAAGGCTTATAAATCTGTGCGGTGTTGTAAACGTGCCGCTCAGCCCCCGTGAGAAGAAGAAGTTTCTCGACGCCTTGAAAAACGACGAGGAGTTCCGCCTGGCCGTAGCCGCCTTGCTGGGGCTCGCCGAGTTGCAAAACGCCGTAAAGGAGCTCGTCAAGGCTGTCACAGCCCACACTCACAGGCTGGAAAGGCTGGAGGGTAGAGTGGAAAGCTTGGAGGAAAAAGTTGAAAGGTTTGAGAGGAAGCTGGATGCCCTCGGCGCCAGGTTTGGGGTGGTCAGCGAGGCCGCCTTTAGGGAGGGGATCAGCCTCTTGTTGAAAGAGGCCGGCTACTCTGCAAGGTGGACCTACTTCGACCAGGAGGGGTACGTGTACGGCTACCCCAGCCAAGTCGACGTAGACGTCGTGGTTAAAGACGGGAGGACTCTTCTCGTGGAGATTAAGTCCTCTGCCACTAGGGGCGACTTGGCGGCGTTTGCCAAAAAGGCCCAGCTCTACGAACGCGCCACGGGGAGAAAAGTGGACGGGAAGTACCTCGTCACGTACTACGTGGGGGAGAGAGACCCCGAGAAGTTTAGGCAAGCCGCAGAGGCACTGGGGATAAAGGTGACAACTCCAGGGGAGCTCGTCGGTAGCTAGAGGACGCCTGGGCTAGCTCAAACGTTGTAAGCCTCGTCCCTCTTTGACCTCGTCGAGGAGGCAGACCCTATCAGCTACCCAGCGGCGCGGCTTATCTGCCGTATTCGCCACGGCGTTTCTGCGCCGAGGCCCGCGGTGGGTCAAGCGCGTGTGCCCCGTCTGGCCGTGGCCAACTCGGCGTCTCCTGGACATTCTACACGACGCAGGCCCCGCGTCTTGTCCCCGACTGCTGTTGGCTTTCCTACGTCTTTGTGGTTTTCTCGTTGGCGTCTCGGCGGCTCTGGGCTCTTAGGTGGTTAGCGCCCACCGCCAGTAGGGGACTACCTCCACCTCGACGCTGTTGTGTTTGGCGTGGTCCTCTTGGTGTAGGGTGACGACTGTTATTTTTCTCAGCCCCAGCCTCTTGGCGGCCTTGGCCGCGGCTTCGACTTCTCTCTCCCAGTTGTCGTAGTGGAGCTCTGCGGCGGCCTGCACAGCGGCGGCGGGGGCGCCTTCTTTTACGACGACGAAGTCGATTTCCCAGTCTTTGCCTGCGGCGTAGTATATCTCGGCGTCTGGCTGGCGGTAGTGCTTCACGCGTAGCAGGTGGAGGTACACTGCGTTTTCTAAGTCTCGTCCGGGGTCTTTTCTGCCGAAGAGGGCGTACCCCGTGTCGACTAGGTAAATTTTTCTAGGGGCCGCCTCGGCCTCCCGCGGCGAGGGGGCCAGCCTTTTGACTTGGAAGAGGAAGTAGGCCTCTTCTAGGTATTTGACGTAGTTCATCACAGTCCTCTTGGTTACTCCTCTTGTTTTTAACAGTCTGTAGAGCGAGTTGTAGGTGAAGTGCCGGGCGTAGTTTTCGAGGACGTACTTCACCACTGCGTCGAGCGCCGCCTTGTTTCTAACCCCGTGTCTCTCCTCCACGTCTCTTGCCACCACTGTGACGAGGTATTCTTTGAGTATTCTGTACTTGTCCTCGAAGAGGGCGACTTCTGGGAACCCTCCCCACTTTAGGTACTCCTCCTGTAGCCTAGCCGCCTCGTGTCTGGCGGGGGTCCACAGGTCTCTCTCCTCTGCCTTCAGCCCCTTGAACCATAGGAATTCTCTAAAGCTGAGCGGGAGTAGGACGTAGGTCAGGCCTCTGCCGCGCATCTCTCTGGCCACGTCGCCTGTCATAAGCCTCGAGGTGGAGCCCGTGGCGTAGACGTGGAACCCCCTGTCCAGTAGGTACCTCACCGCCTTTTCCCAGCCCTCCACCGCCTGGACTTCGTCTAGGTAGGCGTATCGGGGGCCGTTTGGGCTTAGCTTAAAGTAGGCCTCTAAGACCACGTCGACGTCTCTGGGGGCGAAGTCGGCAAAGAGGGGGTGTTCAAAATCTATGTAAAACCCTCCGGTGGCGGACATCTGCCGGTGGAGGAGGTAGGTCTTGCCGGCCCTCCTCGGGCCTGTGACCACGGCCGCCTTCCCCGGGGGGGCGTGGGGGGTCAGCTCTCTGGGCTTGACCTCTCTGGGCGGCGCGAAGTCGCCGAAGTATTTCAAGACGTCTCCTATGTGCATTGTCTCATAGAGCACCGGGGTTTTTAAACCATTGGTGTTCTGTAGAGCACCACCTTGGGGGCAGTGCCTCGGCAATGTTTAAATAGGGGGGCCGTCGCCTGTTGTTATGAAGTACAGGCTGATGGACGTCTTGGCCTGTCCCTACGACAAGACTTTTCCCCTCCGCCTCGTGGTGTTGAAGAGGGCTGAGCACCCGGAGCGCCAGTACACGTGGCCTAAGAAGCCCTTCTGCGAGGAGTACTGCGCCTACCGCGAGTTGAAGGTCAAGGAGCACCCCAAGCCCGACGCCCTGCCCTGCGAGGAGTGCCACAAGTGGGAGGTGGAGACGGGGGTGATTTACTGCCCCACCTGCGGGCGGTGGTACCCCATCATCGAGGAGATACCCAGGATGCTCCCCGACGAGCTTAGGAACGAGAAGGAGGAGGTGGCCTTCCTCCGCTCAGTGGCCGAGGACTTGAGGCGCGTCGCCCCCGACGTGGCGGAGAAGGTGTTGAAAGAGGGGAAGCCCTTCCGCCTAGAGGCTTAAATACCCGGGTTTTGGAGGTGGCGTGAGGGGTTGGGTCAAGGACTTGTTGTGGTTTGTGGGGATTTTGGCGGCGCTGGTGGCCTACTCGGCGGCGGCCGGCGTGGCGTGGCCCATCGCCGTGGTGTCCTCCTACTCCATGGAGCCGACGCTACGCGTGGGGGACTTCGTCTTACTGGGGGGCGCCTCGTGCGGCTCCGTGTCGCCGGGGGACGTGGTGGTGTACGTGGCTCGGAACCCCATGTGGGCTGGGAGCTGGATTATCCACAGGGTCTACGCCAAAGAGGGAGGCTGCGGCCTCGTGACCAAGGGGGACAACAACAACTTGCCGGACCAGGCGGTGGGGGAGCCCCTCGTGTCTAACAACATCGTGGGGAGGGTGGCGTTGACCGTGCCGTACGTGGGGGTGTTTCCGCTCATCGTGAGGCCCCAGGGGGTCGGCGCCGAGGCCATGGCGGCGTGGCTGGGGAGGCTGGCACTGTTCCTCGGCGGGGTTTACGGCTTCTACTGGTTTTTCAAGTCCGCCCAGAGGCGGCCTAAGAGGAGGCGTAAAAGTATTTAAAGTTCCGACTGATCGGCTGTGTGGACGTCATAGTTGTGGAGAACCTCCGCAAGGTGTACGGCGACGTGGTGGCTCTCGACGGCGTCTCGTTTACAGTGGGCAGCGGCGAGGTTTTCGGCCTCCTGGGCCCCAACGGGGCTGGGAAGACTACTACAATTAAGATCTTGACCGGGCTGACGAGGCCGACGTCTGGGAGGGCCCTCGTGGCTGGGTTCGACGTGGTGGAGGAGCCCGCAGAGGTTAAGAGGAGGATAGGCTGGATCTCCTCTGAGGTCATTGTAGACGACGAGTTGACGGCTTGGGAGAACTTGGAGGTCCAGGCCAGGCTGATGGGGGTGAGGCAGTGGAGGGAGAGGGCGGCGGAGTTGCTCAAGTACTTCGGCCTCTTGGAGGCGGCCGGCAGGCCTGTGGGGAAGTTCTCCACTGGGATGAGGAAGAGGCTCGAGGTGGCGATGGCACTCCTCCACGGCCCCGAGGTCTTGTTTATGGACGAGCCCACGGTGGGGCTAGACGTGGGGGCTAGGGTGGGCCTGTGGGAGGCGGTTAGGCAGATAAACAGGGACTTCGGAGTGACGGTCCTTCTCACCACTCACTACATGGAGGAGGCTGAGTCCCTCTGCGGGAGGCTCGCCATTATTAACAAGGGGAGGCTTGTTGCGGTGGGGTCGCCGGAGGAGCTGAAGTCTAAGTACGGCGTGGACGTCATCGAGCTTGAGGTGTCCGGCCCCGTGGACCTGGCCGCCCTGTCTGCGTTTGGCGAGGTGTCGGCGGCCGACGGGAGGGTGGTGGTCAAGACGAGGGGTGCCGAGGAGAAGCTAGCCGAGGTGGTCAAGGCGGTGCCGGGGGTGAGGAGCGTGAGGGTTAAGAAGGCCAGCCTCGACACTGTGTTTATCAACCTCACCGGGGCCTCCATAGAGGGGGAGCGCGTGGACCTCCGGCAGCTGTACGCCAGGGTGAGGTGGGCGAGGCGATGATTGCCCAGGTCTACGTCTTGTACAAGAGGGAGGTTTTGAAACTTGTGAGGAGTAGGTACATGTGGGTGATGTTGGTGGCCCAGCCCGTCATGTGGCTTGTGTTTTTCGGCAACAGCCTCGCCGGGATGCCCCGGGACTTCTTGGCGCAGTACTTCGGCGTGGGCAACTACTTGTCGTACATGTTGCCGGGCATGGTTTCTATCCTCATGATGACCATGGGCATGTTCAGCTCCATGAGCCTAGTCTTTGACAAGAGGCTTGGCTACTTGAAGAGGGTCCTGGTCACCCCCACCCCCAAGTCGGCGGTGTTTTTGGCAAAGGCCCTTGGGGCGACGACGCGGGGCTTCGCCGCTGTGCCTGTGTTGCTGGCCTTGGGGGCCCTCCTCGGGGCCGAGTATAAAGTCCACTGGCTTGCCCTCGCGGCTTGGGTCTTCTCCCTATTCGCCGGGGGGATGGGCTTCGCGGCGTTGTTCACGGCGCTTACGGCAAACGCCTCTGACGTACATGCCCCAGGCGTGGTGAACAACTTCGTCAGCATGCCGCTTATGTTCACCTCCACGGCTCTTTTCCCACAGCAGTTCTTCCCGCAGTGGCTGAGGGCCGTCAGCGAGGTCAACCCGCTCACCTACTTGACAGAGGTGGGAAGAGACGCCCTGGTCTACGGCGCCGCGCCTAATCCAATTCACGTCTTGGCGGTGGCGCTTTTCGGACTTTCCGCCTCTGTCTTAGCCGCGCTGGTCGTGGAGAGGGGACTCACGGCGGATTAAATAGTTAAATGTAGATAACGGAGTGGTTTCATGGTATCGACGAAAAAATACACACTTCCACCCCTCCCATACGCCTACAACGCGCTGGAGCCGTACATCGCCGAGGAGATAATGAAGCTACACCACCAGAGACACCACCAAGCGTATGTAAACGGGGCAAACGCGGCGCTTGAGAAGCTGGAGAAGTTTAGGAAGGGGGAGGCGCAGATCGACATCAGGGCCGTGTTGAGAGACTTGTCCTTCCACCTCAACGGCCACGTGTTGCACAGCATCTTCTGGCCAAACATGGCGCCGGCCGGCAAGGGAGGCGGAAAGCCCGGCGGGAGGACCGCCGACTTGATAAACCAGTTCTTCGGCTCCTTTGAAAAGTTCAAGGAGGAGTTCTCCCAAGCCGCCAAGAACGTGGAGGGCGTGGGTTGGGCCATATTGATATACGAGCCCCTGGAGAAGCAGCTGTTGATCCTGCAGATTGAGAAACACAACTTGATGCACGCCGCAAACGCCCAGGTCCTCCTGGCGCTCGACGTCTGGGAGCACGCCTACTACCTCCAGTACAAGAACGACCGCGGCTCATACGTAGACAACTGGTGGAACGTGGTGAATTGGGACGACGTAGAGAAGAGACTGGAGAAGGCCCTCAACGGCCACATAACCTTCTAAATATTTTAAAACCTGCGCCGTTTTTTCTACGTGGAGCTTCCTGAGGTCACCGAGCCCGAGTTAGAGGACGGCTCTTTCTCCGCCTCCGGGCCCGCTGAGTACTCTGTAAGCTTCGGCACGCCGTGCAAGGTGGGGGCCAACGTGAGGGTAGACAAACTTTTGCTGAGGTGGCCCCGGCTCTACGCCAAGGCGCTAGTCGCCGTTTATAAATGCGAAGAGTTTTGGCCCCACTTCGACGTAAAGGTGAGGGCGCTGTCTGCAGGTAAGACCATCTACGTTCTGGTAGACTCCGTGGCTAGGCACCTGGAAGAAGACGCCGAGCTCGCCTACCTGGAGAGGGGGGTCGTATGGAACTACGTCGCCAAAGTGGCGGCCGCCGCCATGTGTAAAACTATAAGGGAAGTACTCCGCGTGGAGTACCACTGCAAGACTTACCACCTAGCCGAGTAGGTTTTAAAAACCGCGGCCGACATTTCTAACAAGTCTCCGGGGCCGTAGGCCTCGTCGCCGACTTCGGGCGGCCTTTCGGCTAGGCTTATCAGCCCGGCCTTCGGCAAGCCCAGCGACCTAATCTTCTCCACGGCTCTCCTGGCCTCCCCCCTCGTGAAGGGCCCGGCCTTGACCTCGTAGCCCACGGCGCCTTCTGCGGACTCCACAACGAAGTCTACGTCGCCGTGCGGCATGTAGAACAGCCTACCCCGCTTGGCCTCTGCCACCAGCTCTCCCACGTTGAACTGTAGCTCCAACCCCCACGGGAGGTCCCTGGGCGTCCCGCCCTCCGAGACGTGGTATTTGGCCTCTGCGTATAGCGCCAGCCTGATGGGAGTAGAGGAGATGCGGTAGTAGTGTCGCTTAGAGCGGTATATGGGCACTCTCGCCACTAGGCCCATCTCGGCGAGTCTCGCGAGGTAGGCGCTGGCCGTAGAGGCTGGCATCAGGGCGCCGCGTGAGGAGACGTAGTTGGCCACCACGGCCGAGTTCCACTCCCCCTCTGCCAAGGCCATCAACACCAGCTCGTACAACTTAGTCAGCGTCCTCTCCTCCTCTGTAAAGACCTCTCCCACGATCCCCATCGCCGAGAGGTACAGAGCGTATATCCGAGACTCTGCCTCCTCCGGCGAGTACACGAGGGGGATTGTCCAGGGATCTCTCCACAAGGCAGCCTTTTTAAAGTCTCTTGTCTGGGCAAGGACATCTGCGTATCGTATCAAGCCCATCTTCACCACGTCGAAGAGGCCGAGGAGAGGGCTCCTCTTGTCGAACACCCTCCTCAACATGCCGAAGCTGGAGCCGCTTATGATCAACACGCCGCTTGGGTGGGCGGAGGCTAATAAGTCCCACCACTTTTCAGGCATGCGCTGAAACTCGTCCAGCACCACAACGCCGCCTCTCCTCAACGCCTTGACCGCCTCTCTGACGGCGTCTTCTAGCCTCCACACCTCCTCCCCCACCAGCGCCTCCAGAGTCCTAGTCACAGTGGCGTAGAAATCGCTCTTTACGCAGTGCCTAAGCGCAAAGGTCTTCCCCACCTTCCTCCTCCCATACAGCAGAAGCCACCTATCCACCTTAGCCAACCTCTCACACTCTCTTCTTTTTAGAATATTCACATGAGAATATTCTCTAGAGAATAAAAGCTAAACGTCGAAGTATTCCTCTCCTCCCCTCTCTATTCTCCTGAGCATATTCCTCGCCACTAGGTAGTCAACAGCTTTTTTAACCTCGTCAAAATTGCCAAAGGCCGCCACTAGCTCTCTCAAAGAGGTGGGGCCTCTCTGCCTCACGTATTCATACACCCTACCGGCCAGCGCAGGTGGTCTAGAGGCGAGGTATTCGTATACCCAAAAGGCGAGTATTACCAACAGGGCGACTAGGCCAACCCTCACTACGACTGGGGCAAGCCTGGGGAATACCAACGAGGCAGAAGCGGCGAAGACTACCACGGCTAAAACGGCGGCTACGTATTTATTCATCTCAGCGGTATCACCGGCACCACCTGGCCCCCGCCTCCGCTGATAGCCACCACCTGTAGCTGTCCTGCCTGGGCGATCTCCCTAAGGCCGGAGAGGTATAGGTAGAGCTCCGCCAGCCGGGCGGCCTCCGTGGCGTTGGCGCCAGTCGCCCTTATGATCATCTCGATTGCCGTCCTCGTCGCGTTTGCCAAAAGCGTTACCTGGAGCGCCTGCGCCCTGGCCCTCGTCACCGTCGCGTTGGCTTCTGCCATGGCCGCCAGGACGGTCCTCGTAAAGTTCGCGCGGGCCAGCTCCTCCACCCTCTGCCTCTCGTACTGCGCGCGGATGGCGTCTTGCTGCGCCGCCACCTTGCGGTTGATGGCGTCGGTCACTTGTTGCGGCAGTATGAAGTTCTGCACGTTTACGTCTAGCACCTCCACCAGCCCCGACAGGGCGGGGTCTTGTTCGATGATAGACTTGTACTCATGCTCGATCTGTTTTGCAATGACGTCTCTGTTCTCAATGAGGTAGTCGAGAGAGACCTTGGAAATTACGTCTCTGATGAGCTGGCGGGCCTTGGGCACCAGCACCTTGTCGTCGTAGTCGACCTGGGGGAACTTCTTCACCAGCTCGTCGAAGCGTTGCGGCACGATGCGGTACCTCACCACCATCTCCACCGTGACGGTGACGCCGTCTTTAGTGAGGACGGTCGGCGCGTCGAAGGTCCACCTCCCCGCCGCCTTCTCCGTTTTTATGAACTCAATTATCTCAACGGCGTAGGTGTCCTCGATTAGGTACGCCCAAGGCGCCTTAAAGCCCACGGTGGGGCCGAGGACGGGCTTTGAAATAGTGCCGGAGACGGGGTCTACCACGACTGCCACCACCCCGGCGGGCAGAGTGAATACAGAGAGCGCCAGTAACGTGGCGATGATCAAAAACGCCACCACCGCCACTACGATTATTGCGCCAGCTCTCCGAGAGACGCGCGGCCCTCTGGCCTGCACAGGCACGTAGGCCATGATCTCGCTTGTGCACGCCTTTTTAACTTTTCCGCACGACGGCGAGGAAGACCTCGACCTTGTGGACCTTCTTCTTGTGGTGTTTATACTGAGGCTTTAGGTTCAACACAGCAGTCTCTAACACGTCTAGTCGGAACCCCCACCGCTCTACGGTGGACTTGACGTAGTCTAGGGTGGAGAGCTTGTGGATGGTGTACACCACGTCTGCGTGCCTAAGCGCCGTCTGCAGAAAGGCCATGTCGGCGCCGCGGCCGCTCCAAATGCCAAACGGCGGGTTTTGAAAAGCCACGTCGAAACGGCCTCGCAGCCTAAGCCACTCTACGTCTGCGACTAGAAACTCCACGTTGTATAGGCCGTGTTTTTTCGACGCGTGGGAGGCGGCGCCTAGGGCCTCTACGTCTACGTCTACACAAACCACAAAGTCGGCGCCCATCGCCGCTGCCGCCAAGGCAAAGCGGCCGGTGCCGCAACCCAAGTCCAGCACTTTTTTTAAAAGCCCTCTGAGGCCGGCGTCCCACACGGCAAGGGCCACGAGGGCGGCGTCTGTGGGGTACTGCTCGAGACGCAACTTAGGCCTGGGGAACTGCGGGACGGACTCTACAAACCTCTCCAACTCCTTCATGTTCTTAAACACGTCTCAACGAAGATGTACATATATGTTCATTTTAGATAGGTTAAAAAAGAGATTTCGAAAACGGGTTTATGAAAACCGGGATACTCGGCGCGGTGATGTTGATAATAGGCATCGTATTAGGCGCGTTAATCGGAGCCACCGCGTTCCCCACCCAAAAAACCATAACATCCACATCCACAACTACAGTTATCCAGACGTCATCTACTACCTTTGTGCAAACTACCACAGTCACTACGACTAGTGTTCAGACGGTCACCGTTCCCCCCGTCACGGTGACTCAGACGGCGGCGCCGCAACTAAGGGCCCAGGACGTGGACCTGAGGAGGCGGCTTGGGGCAGTTGTGGGGAGGTACTTCCTACAAATATTCCCCACCGTGGCGGTGGTCACTCAGCCAAACGTCCTGTGCACCGCCCTGGCGTCTTCTGTAATGGCCTCTCTTCCGCCCTACGCCAAGGGCTTTTTAGTAATGTATAACGCAACGGCGCCTGACGCCGCCGCGGCGGCCGCCAGCAAGGCCGACGCCGTGTTTTTAGCATTCGGCGGTGAGGAGCCCCTCCCCGTCGCCGACAAGTCTCTGAGAGACTTCCTAGCCGCCTTGGCCAAGACTGACTTCTCCGGGGCGTTGGTTGTCCACGCCCGGGCCTGGGCAGCTACGTCGCAGTTTAAGACTGTGCTTAACGACACGAGGATTGCCAAGTGGGTAGCCGCCAGGCCGATATACGTGGTCTTGGCAAACGCCACCCGCGTCACCTTCTTGGCTTACAACGCCACCACAGGCTCTTTGAGGCCTCTACTTGCCGTGGACGCCGCCACCGGCGCTCCTATCCGGCTTTACACAGACGACGAGTCGCTGTTCTTGAGGTCCACCGTGGGGAGAGTGGCTGGGACGTTCTTGTTCCAGGGGTACGGCAAGGTGGCCATCATAACCGGCCTCGACCCCGCCTGTGTGGCACTGAGCGGAGCCGCCTACGCCGCCTCTAGGGCCAACTCCACTAGGATAATAGTGTACACAGGCGACGTCCAGGCGTTGGCGAGGGCTGTGCGAGACTACTCGCCAGACGCGGTGTTCATCGCCTTCGGCGGCGACATGCCCAGCTACGCCATTTCACAGGCGACGAGAGACGTACTGACCGCCCTGCGTCAAGTCAACTACACCGGCGCCGTGTTGCTACACGCCTTTGTGCTCAGATCCACGAGGCTACTCTCCACCGTGCTCGACGACGACACCGCCCGGTGGATGTCAAGGCTAAGAATAAGCGGAATTGTGCCAGACTTGGCAAACAGGAGGGTAAACATCGTCCAGTTTACAGTGGCGAACAAGACGCTTCAGCCATCTGCAGTGGCTACCTCGTTGCCGATGCCAGAGGCGGTGGCCACCGTGTTGGCAAAAGTGTTGGCGTCGTCGTAAAGTCAGCATTCGAAGGCTTCTTCATACTCAAGACGTGGAATCGTCATCACTTTTTTCACACACTCTCTATTTCCGCATCTCTTTAATAAATCTATACGCCTTGGCCAGCACCCTCCTAGATGAGTCGTATGTGAGCCTGGCGAGAGCTTGGTCGAAGCCGAGCCACGCGTAGCCCACATGTTCCCAGCTCAGCCTTACCTCTTTAGTAGTGGCGCGGGCGAGGAAGAAGACCACCTTCTTCCTCACCCTCCTCCCGGCCCTCGCGTATGTGTAGAAGACCTCCTCCCTGAACCCGGGCAGGAGCTCCACGTCTAGGCTTGTCTCCTCCTTCACCTCTCTCAAGGCGGCGGCCTCCTCAGACTCTCCCGGCTCGACGTTGCCCTTTGGGAAGTCCCAGTGCCCCGCTGGGTAGTGCAGGAGGAGGAACTCCGGCGTGTTGGACAGATAGAAGACGACGGCGCCGGCAGACAGCTCGTCTATCATTTCATCAAGAGGCGGGCTCTCCTAATCTCTCCCCTCAGCGGGTCGAGGACTAGGCCGAAGATTTCTAAAGTGACGACGCCGAGGAGGTTCTCGTCCTCGCCAAGTATGACAGGGGTGTGCCTCTCGCCGTAGCCCGGCAACTCTATTACAGCTTCTGAGAGGCCGCGTCTAATTACTGTGCCGTCTGCAAGGACTAGCTCGATCTCGTCTATTGGCCTTAGGCCGAGCCTCTCCCACACCTCTTTTTTCAGTACTGTGTATGTGGCCCCCGAGTCCGCCAACAGCCTGACCGGCACTGCTACTCCGTCGTTTTTCACAACGGCGTCTACGTACAAGCCCATGTGAAACACGGGGCACATTTTTAAAAAATTAAGCCTCTCCGAGACGTGCAGTTTTGGAAGCTGGTGTCGTTGCTATACCTACACGTTGCGGCTGTGGCGCTGTTGCTAACCCTCTGGCTCTACGCGACGGTGGCGGCTGCCATAGGCCTGTCGGCCGCGTTTATCATCACGCCGGCGCTTGTTTACTGGCTGTCTGAGAGGTACTGCAAAAACGCGAAGGCGCTGCTACTGGCGGGCTTGTTCCTCCAGACGCTTTTCGTACTAGGCGTTGTTTTACACAAGCGATACGCCGCAGTAGGCCTCGTCTTGGCCTTCGTCGTGCCGCCGGTATACCTTTGGGTTGCGTCGCGTCTCTTTGAAAAGCCCAGATGCGCCCCTGTGAGTCTAAAAATCTTCAACGTCTTCCACCTACTTACCGGCCTAATCGTCCCGCTCCTCCTTTATCTAGACCCCACGGTGGACTACGTCACAAGGCCCACCGCCCTCGACGCCCTCAACTTGGCGGTTGCGAGGGGCGAGGCTCACGCCTCGGGGAGCACTTTCTACGTAGACGACGTAGAGAAGTGGGTCAAGGTCGTCAACTCTATAAGCGTCTTTGGCGAAGAGGCGGCGGCGTGCCGATGCTCCGGCCCCGTGTGCGAATGCCGTGGGGAGAGAAGCGGGCTGTTCTACCTCGCGGAAGCCTGACCGGGCGGGACTATCCACCTGTCGACGTAGCGGTCCATGTTTTGTAGCACAACTATGCGGCTGGGCTCGTCGTCGTCCATGTAGACGAAGCGCGCCCCCAGGGCCTCCAACGCCTTTAACAACTTCTGCGCCCACTCCCTGACCTCTTCGTGGGTTAACATGTCCTCCCTCTTGAGCCTAAAGGTGGAGTGGCCGAGGTGCATGTAGCTCTTCACCTCCACGAAGTGGGGGTTGCCCCTCTTCACAATTTGTGCGAACTCCGGTATGTACTTTTCGTCGTAGTTTAGGCTTCTGATAAGCGTGATTCGCATCACCGTCCGCGTGGGGACTTTGGCCAGCAGGTCAAGCGACTCCAGCCACTTCTCCCAGGCGTCCTCTCTGTTGTACACAGGGACGTTTATCCTGTAGTACAGCTCTTTGTTAGGGGCGTTGGTGGACAAGTAGAGCTGTGTGGGCAACGCGTCCTCTTCCCAAAGCCGCCGGATCATGTCTGGGTGCTGGCCGTTGGTGACGAGAAACACAGACTTCGTGTGGGGCAGAGACTTCACAAGTTTTATCAACTGGGGGAGCTTGGGGTACATGGTGGGCTCCCCCGACAGAGAGATGGCCCAGTGAGTGGGGGCAAGCGCCTCCTTCACCCTACTCCTCCCCACTGGGTGGCCCCAGTAGCCGGACAACAGCCGCCTCCGCTCTTCAAGCACCCCCCTTACTATCTCCTCCGGCTCCATGTAGAAGCGGTCTTCTGCGAGAAATACGTCGAACTCCTCGGTGGGCCTCCAGCAGTAGACGCACCTGTTGCTACACACAAGGCCCACGGGGCTCATCTCAACACATCGGTGGGAGCCGCCGGCGGGCGCGTTGTAAAACTTCACCTTGTAGCAAGACTTGCCCCCCTCCAAAGCGTCTTTAGTCCACTTACACAACTCCACCGCCGCGTGCCCAGCCACGCCGTAGTGCCTCTCCACAAGGGCGCGGGCGGCGGAGGCCCTTATCTTAATACGCGGCCCCTCCCACACGTGGTACCTACCCAGCGCCTCAACTTCACAAGACACGTGAAAAACCGGTCTTCCATATAAAAGCTTATATAGAGCCAAGCAGATGGGACAATGCTAAGAGGCAAGGTGGCCATAGTCACCGGGGCTGGGCAGGGCATTGGGAGGGCGATCTCGCTAAAGCTCGCCGAGCTCGGCGCGGCGGTCGTGGCCACAGACATCACGGGCAGAGAGGCCGACACAGCCGCGGAGATTGTCAAGAGGGGAGGCGCCGCCAAGGCGTACCGACTCGACGTGACGGACTTCAAAAACGCAGAGGACGTGGCGTCCAAAGTCTTCCAAGACTTTGGCAAAATCGACATCCTTGTAAACAACGCCGGCATTTACCCAGCCAAGCCGTTCTTAGAGATGTCTTTCGACGACTGGTACCGGGTGATAAACGTAAATCTAAACGGCGTGTTCAACGTGACTAGGGCCGTGGTTCCCTACATGGTTAGACAGAAGTACGGCAGAGTGATAAACATTGCCTCAGTCGCCGGGGTGGAGATGGGCATGCCCGGCCTTGTGCACTACAGCGCCTCTAAAGCAGGCATTGTGGGCTTCACCAGAGCCCTCGCCGTAGAGCTGGCAAAAACCGGGGTGACGGTTAACGCAGTGGCCCCCGGGGCCATCGACGTCGCAGGAGGGTCGGCCTCAGAGCAGGCCAGGCTGATAACACAGCTAATCCCAATGGGACGCCTAGGACAGCCGCTGGAAGTGGCGGAAGTAGTGGCTTTCCTAGCCTCAGACGCCGCCAGTTACATAACCGGCGCCGTAATAATAGTAGACGGCGGGTGGTCCGTGTCCTAGCCGTTGTAATCTTTTTCCACTATCTGTAACCTAGACGAAGTAAAATTTAAATTTGTTATTTCAAAGTGCTATATGGTAAAAGCCCCTACAGATCCTAAAGAAGTGGAAGGGCTTAGGCTTCTGAGGACTGGATACTTCTTGTCTATAATTTTCGCGGTGATTTTAGCCGCGGCTATGCTTATGTTATTGGCCGGGCTACCGGCGTTGCTGAACCCCTTTGCGCCTGGACAAGCTGTGACGTTCGTCATTGCTATAGTGGTGCTTCTTCTAATCGCCATTGCATTTAACTTATACATTACAATACGATACTTCGGAGGCGGCTACAGGCTTTTAAGCGAGGTAGACAGCAGTTTTAACATATGCGTCACGGGAGTGCGGCTGTACATAATAGGCGTCCCCATAGTCTTCGTAGGAGCACTCATACTAATAGGAGCCTTGGCGGCAGCAATAATATCACCGCTCACGACAGGGCGAGAATTAGCAACTGTCTACCTAGCAGGCTTGATTGTACTGCTATTAGGAGGTATAATTGCGGCAATCGGATCTATACTTTACGCAATTGTGGGGCCTTTTAAGCTAAACAGCCGCTACGAAGAGTCGTTGCTACTGATCGGCGCCATATTCCTAATTATAGGACTCCTCATCCCAATCTTGCCGCTAGTAGGCGTGATACTGATCTACATCGGAATTGGGCACGTCTTAGAGAGGAGGCCCGCGCCGGGGCCCTAGCGCGGCAGATGGTCCTCTAGGTATTTTAAAAACTCCTCCGCCTCCTCTTCTGTGAGGTACGCCACGCCTAGCCTCTTTGCGAGCTCCTCGTCGCCTACTACCACCACGAACTTTCCGCCTATAGGCGGGGCCTGGTCTGCCGTGTAGATCTCAAAGCCGTGCCGCCTCGCCGCCTCAATCCACCGCTCGTCAGGCCTGCGCCTAAACACAAATACTAACATTAAGCGCGTTGAAAAATCTATTTAAATACTTTACGTCTGGCCCTCCGTTATACAACGTAGGCGTCCCCCGCCGCTACAATAAGCCGCAGTCTATCAACATCTTCAAGACTCTGTAGGTCAGCCCCCAGACCACCCAGCCGCCGAAAAAGAAGGCCGGCCGGCCCAGCCACTCGCCCTCCTTCAGGTCCACCCGCGCGGCCCACCTGGCCTCCTCCACCTCTGCGGGGTTCGGCGCCACCTCGCCCCTCCACTGGTCGAAGACGAAGGGCACCACCTTGAGCCAAGGGGCGTTGCGCGGGCTGTGGGGGGGCAACACGCCGACAAGCCTCGCCGGCTCTACGCCGACCTCCTCCATTACTTCTCTAACCGCAGTGAGGAGGAGGTCCTCCCCGGGCTTCCACCTCCCCCCCGGGAACGCCACGTGGCCCGACCAGGGGTCTCCCTCCCTCGCCACTCTCTTAATTAACAACACCCTGCCGCTGTTGAGGAGCACCCCCACGGCGGCCCAGTCCTCCCCGCCGCGCGGCCAGTTTTTCTCTAGGCACACTACCTTAAAACTTTATAAGAAAATAAGTGTTGCGTCTTGGGGCTATGAAGACGACTTGCCCCCTATCGACCTGTGAGAACTATTCCGCGGGCTGAGCCTCTCACTCCAACGCCACCGAGCCGCCCTTAAGTACGCCGTAGTTGCTCACCACCCACCTGTTCTTTACCTGGCGTATTATCACCGCCTTCGCCCCCTGCTCCGCGCACACGGCCTTTTTCAACGCTATCGACACGACGTCTTTTTTTGCAGCCTGCACCACTCCGAAAACTGTGGCGGGGCCTACCGCCACGAGCACAGTCTCGTTCTGCTTGAAGGGCTCGGGCTTGCCCTCCACGGCCCTTGGTATGGGCCTGGCCTCTATCTCCACGGCCGTCCACACTGGGGGGAGCGTGCCGGGCTTGCCGGCCACCGCGCCGGCAAGGGCGTCTGCCTTTGCAAGCGCCGGGTCTAGGCCGGTCATTACGCCGACGAGCCCCCCGGGCCTCGCCTCGTCTACCTTGTATCCGCTGTACTCAATGCTGAGGACTTTTGTCAACAGGGGCTGGTAGGAGGGCTTCGGCTTGTCTACCTTCAGCCCCGGCCTTATCTCTAACTCGTCGCCGACTCGCAAGACGCCTTGTAGCAGAGTCCCGCCGAGGACCCCCCCTCTCAGCTTCTCAGGCGGCGTGCCCGGCGGGTTTACGTTAAAACTTCTCAACACCGACAGCCTAGCCGGCTTCCCCACGTCCACCTCCCTCTTGGGCAACTCTTTCGCTATGTAGGTGGCCAAGACGTCTATGTTCGCCTTGTGTAGGGCGGATATCGGCACCACCTTCGCCTTCTCTGCCCAGGTGCCTTTTAAAAACTCGCGTATCTGCTGGTAGTTCTCCAGAGCCTTCTCCCTCGTGACGAGGTCTATCTTGTTCTGCGCCACTACCATGTGCCTGACCCCAATTATGTCCAGCACTGCGAAGTGCTCCACCGTCTGCGGCTGAGGCGCCGGCTGAGAGGCGTCTACTACAAGCACGGCGCCGTCCACCACGGCGGCTCCCGACACCATCGTGGCCACCAGCACCTCGTGGCCGGGGACGTCTAGGAGAGAGATCCTCCTCACGAGCTTGGGCTCGTTGCCGTTTGGGCACTTTCCTTCCTGTAGAATTCCGTCTGAGTAGTAGTACTCCTCGCCGCAGTCGTATATCCCCACCTGGGTGTAGCCCAGCTTTATAGTCATGGCCTTCTTCACCTCCTCGCTGTGCCTCATCACCCACACCCCCGACAGGGCGTAGGTGGTCTGAGTCTTGCCGTGGTCCACGTGGCCCGCCGTGGAGATAATTGCGTCGGGGTAGACGAAAGACATGGACGCCTCTACTACACAGTTTATAAATTTTAATGGGTAGACTATAGATATAAATATTGGCCGGTGTGTAGAACCGTGACCGTTGTGCGTCTTGAGAAGCTCCGCAAAGTCTTCGACAACAGAGTAGTGGCGGTGGACGACGTGGACTTGGTGGTAAACCACGGCGAGGTCTTGGCGGTGCTGGGCCCCTCGGGCTGCGGCAAGACCACGCTGTTGAGGCTGGTGGCGGGCCTCGAGACGCCGACGTCCGGCCGTATATTTTTCGACGACAGAGACGTCACTTACCTGCCCACGCAGAAGAGGAATACCGCCGTGGTGCCCCAGACCTGGGCCCTGTGGCCCCACTTAACTGTATTTGAAAACGTGGCGTACGGCCTCCGGCTTAAGAAAAAGATGCCCAAGAAGGAGGTGGAGAGGAGGGTAAAGGAGGTGTTAGAACTGGTAGACCTGGTGGGTTTTGAAGACAGGAAGCCCTTCCAGCTGTCGGGGGGGCAGCAGCAGAGAGTGGCGCTTGCCCGCGCCCTCGTGGTGGAGCCAGAGGTGCTCCTACTCGACGAGCCCTTGGCCAACCTGGACGCAAAGCTCCGTGTAGAGCTTAGGGAGGAGGTTAGGAAAGTGGCTAAGAGGCTATCCATCACATCTATCTACGTCACCCACGACCAGGAGGAGGCCATGGCCGTCGCCGACAGAATCGCCGTGATGAACGCCGGGCGGATACAACAGGTGGGTACGCCGGAGGAGGTGTATTACAAACCTGCCAACTTCTTCGTCGCCACGTTTATAGGCCGTTCAAACGTGCTGAGGGGGAGGGTGGCGGAGTCTAAGGGGGAAGTCGCGGTGGTGGACGTAGGCTTTTTAGTACAGGCAGAGGCCCCCCAAAAGCTGGCCCCGGGCGAAGAGGTAAACGTGGTGATTAGGCCCGAGGACTTGTACCTAGGCGGCGGCAGGCAGATGTGCCGCGTGGAGGACGTGGTGTTCCTCGGCAGGTACTACTCCACCACGCTTAACTGCGGCGGTGTTCGGCTAAAGGCCGAGGGCCAGAGGCCCCCCGTCCCCATAGGCGAGGAGGTGGCCGTGGAGATAGCCAGGGCGTGGGCCTTTAGGCCATGAGTTTTGTCAAGTGGTCCACAGCGCTTGGATACGCCTTCCTCGGCCTATTTCTGGTATTCCCCCTAGTGGTCATCTTCTGGGAGGTCTTGGCCGGGGTTGGGGAGGTGGCGTACGTCATAGGAGACCCCTTTTACATAAATCCCTCACTCGACGCCTTTAGCCGCGCAGTGTATGTAAGAGAGGGCGAGCCCCCGGTCCTAGTGGTGAGGGGGCCCGACTTGGGGGTGTTGCTGAACAGCCTGTGGGTGGGGCTCGCCGTTGCCGCAATAGACGTCTCGCTGGGCTTCGTCCTGGCGTACGTGTTGGCTAAGTACGTCTTCCCAGGCAGGACCGCCCTCGGCCTCCTGGCCACGGTGCCTCTAATCGTAATGCCCTTCGCCACCGCCTACGTGGTTAGGAAGTTTCTAGACCCCAGGTGGGGCACTTTAAACTGGCTTCTCCACGACGTCTTGGGCCTGCCGTTTGGAGTAGAGATCTCGGGGCTCGCCGCGGTGGTCTTTGTACAAAGCCTCATGTACCTCCCTATTGCCTACCTCAACATCTACGCCGCGTTGACGAGGATAGACCCCACCCTGGAGGAGGTGGCCAACAACCTCGGCGCAGACGAGAGGCGCGCGGTCCGCGACGTCGTGTTGCCGCTGTCGTTGCCGGGCCTGGCGGCGGCGTTTGTCTTAGTCTTTATCTTCGCCATAGACGACGTGGCGGCTCCGATAATTTTCCAAGACGACCCAGTGGCGCGTAAGCTACTGTCATACCAAGTCTACTCAAAGTTCTTAGACCAGCTCAGGGGGCAGATCAGTCCGGCGGCCGCCTTCATGGCCCTTATACTCCTCGCCATCTCAACCGCGTCTTTCCTCGCCGTGAGGAAGTACGTGGGGCTTAGGCAGTACGCCATGTTGATTAGACAGCTAAGGCCTAGGGTGTACACGCCGGGGCCTGTGGGAAAAGTGGCGATATACCTACTGGCGTTCCCCCTCGTGATAATAGCGTCGATGCCGCTCTTAGGCGCGTTGTTGTTAGTCTTTGCCGATAGGTGGACCACCTCCCCGCTCCCCGAGTCGCCAAGCCTCTGGAACGCAGCCGCCAGAGTTAGCCAAGTTTTTCAAAACGAGCTCTTCGTAAGGGGGATCGTCAACACTCTGTGGTACGGCGTATCCGCCACCGTTATAATGGTGGCGGTGGGCACAGCCGTGGCCATAGCGGCGGCCAGGTCAAAGGGCCCGCTTGCCGACGCCTTAGACGCGCTGGCCACGATGCCCATCGCAATCCCAGGCCTCGTGGTGGCGTACGCCTACTTCCTCACCGCGCTGGGCACAGTGCAGGTGGTTAGAGGCGCCTACCCCGCCCTGGCCGATTGGCTAGACCCGTTGAAAAGGCCGGAGCTGTACCTAGTGGTGGGCTACGCCGTTAGGAAGCTGCCTTTTGTTGTCAGGAGCATATACGCGGGGCTGCAGCAAATACACCCCTCCATGGAGGAGGTGGCCATGAACCTAGGCGACAGCTACCTAGGAGTCACGAGGAAGATCTTAATCCCGTTGCTGACGACGAATATAATAAGCGGGGCGTTGATAGGATTCGTCTACGTCACCAGCGAGGTCTCCCTCAGCATAACGCTAGGCGTCTTGAAGGGGGTGGGCAGAGACACGGCCATGCCCATCACGGCCTTTATGAGAGAGCGGTTTGAAAGCGGGCTCTACGGCGTACAGGAGGCCGCCACGCTGGGCCTCGTCCTAGTGGCCATACAGGTGGCGGCAATTACGCTCACCACGAGGGTGTTAAAAACTAGGTACGGGTTTGTGCTCTAGGGAATCTTGGCGGCCACTGCCTGGTACTGCTTCCTCGCGGCTTCTCTCCACGCCGCATATATCTTGTCGCGGTAGGTGGCGTCGGCGAGCTTGTCGTTTATCCTCATGGCGTATTCTAACGTGAGCTTTACCTGCTGGCCTGTGTCCGGGTCTGTGAACGTCACCGGCGAGGCGAGCTCTCTAGCCAAGGCCTCCGCCGTCTGTCTGTCAATTCTGCCGCCTAGATACGCCTTGACAAGCTTAGACCAGGTCTGTTGTAAGATGTCTATGTTGTCGGTGACGGCGGCGTCGAAGTAGTACATCACCACGTTCTCCACAGAGAGGGCGAGGGTGTCGTTGAAGTTTATGGTCCTCAAGTTGAGCATGTAGTCGTATATCTGTTTTAAGTCGGGCCTCTTGCTCCCGTCGGGGGTGTTAAAGGCGTTGGGGTTCACCGGCATCCTGTTTATCTTAGGGTCGAAGACGATGACCTGCCCCTCTGTAATTACCCAAGCCACGAAGGCCTCGGCGGCTTCTCTACACCTCGTCCCCCTGACCACGGCTATGGGGTCGCCGTTGACAGAGGTGTCGGGCGGTATGACGTACTTAGTGTCCGGGTTCTGCAACTGGGCAGTGTAGCCGTAGAAGTCTATCGTCCACCCCGCGCCTATGTCCCCCGCAATCACCGCGTCTCTAACAGCCTCGCTCCCGCCAAAAACCTTGCCGTTTGCGGCAGTCAACACGATGACCCGCCACCCCTCGTCCCATCCGTATGCCTGCAAGACAATTTCGGCGATCCTAGTGTTGCTTGTGGACTGAGTGAGGCGGGCTAGGCCGGTTAGCGGATACCCCTTCAACAAGGCGGCGCCGTATTCAAAAGAGGCGAGGTCAGCCCAGGTCTTAGGCTCCGGCGCCCCAGCCGCCTTCAACACCTTGGTGTTGATTGTAACGCCGAAGCTGGACACCGCCCACGCCACCCAGTACACCTTTCCGTCCGGCCCAGTGCGCATCATAGGCATCCCGGCTATGGTCTTGGGAATCTGGGCCATGGCGGCCTTAACCACGTCCCCCTCCAGCGGTAGGAGGAGGCCGTCTTTGTAAAGCGAGTCGAACAAAGTGGGCCCGCCTCCCCAGGCCACGTCTGCCTGTCCCTGTTGTATAATGGGGCGCCACTGGGCGGCGGCCACGGGCCTAAAAACTACGTCTTTAATCCCATACCTCTTAGCCACGTCGCTTTTCAAAAACAAGGTACGCGCGGCGTCTAAGATGTCAGTTGGGTGCCTCGTCAGCACCACTATCTGCGTACACGAGGGAGGCGGCGCAGTGGTCGGCGTCGTGGTGGTTGTCGGCGTAGTCATTGTAGTGGGAGGCGGAGGCACAGTAGTGGCAGTCTGCGTGGGCTGAGTAGGCTGAGTTGTAGTCTGCGCGGGAGTTGGAGGCGCAGTAGTCGGCGGCGTCGTGGTGGTTGTCGGCGTAGTCATTGTAGTGGGAGGCGGAGTGAGTGTGGGCTTAGGCGGCTGTTGTGTTAAAAACACGGCGGCGATTAGGGCGATTACGACCACCGCGGCTATTCCTATTACTAGTCCGGTTCGCATGTGGTTGACTTAACCTGGATTTTAAACTTTCGCCTAAATTCAAGAATATACATTTAAAAATTAGGCATAGAGGGGATTATGCGTACCCAACTTGTAATAACACTCCTAGTGGCAAGCCTTGTGTTCGCCCAGCAAATCTACGTCCCAGTTTTGGCCGACGTGGCGCACGGCGAGGCCACAAAGGGTTTGGACTTTTGGGTAAACACTACGGCCAACCCTCTGGCTATATCGGACTTCGCCAGGCTTTACGTACTAGTCCCACAGGGGGCTCCCCTAGACTCTGTTTTAACTAAGCTCAACGCCTCTAGGCTGGCTGTGGTAATCCGGGGCGACTTGTCCACGGTGGACTTGTCGCAGTTTAAGGTAATAGTGCTGGGCCAGCCGCCTAAGCCCCTAACCGAGGCTGAGCTCTCCGCCTTGAAGAAGTGGTTTGACCAGGGGGGCAAGGTGTTGTGGTGCGCCGCCGACTCGGACTACCCAGCCCAGGGCTCTGAGGAGTCGCAGGTGGTCTGTAACGACTTGGCAGAGTACCTCGGCGCGCACATCCGCGTGGACTACGTCTCTGTAGAAGACTCTCAACACAACGCGGGGGCCGGCTACAGAGTGGTTGGAGTGGTAGACCCGCCGCCTCAGCTTGCCTTTCTAGGCTTCATGGCGCAGAGGGTGTTGTTCCACGGCCCCGGCGTAATTGCCGTGGTGTTGCCCAACGGCACCTGGGTCCCCGCCCTCAGCCCCGAGGTGCAGAAGTACTACAACAACATCTACGTAATTGCCAGGACTACTCAAAACGGCGTTATTGTGGAGTCTAGGACCTCCGCCGACGGCAAGGGCAGAGACGGCAAGGCCCACAAGGCCGGCGACCGCGGCGTGTTTGCGCTGATGGCCGCCGAGTTTATGCCGAGCGGTAGCGTCTTGATTCTATCCGGCGAGACGCCGTACGGCGGTTACGAGCCCGGCGTAGCTCCCGTTTACTACAGAGTGCCGCTAGACGGGCCGCGGTTTTTCAGAAACTTGATGCTGTGGGCCACGGGGAACTACAGAGAGCTGTCTACATTTATACAACAGACCCAGGCCACGGCACAGCTCAGCCAGGGCCTATCTGCCGTCTCCGCCGACCTCCAGTCTGTTAAAAACGACGTGCAGAACCTCAAGTCTGGAGTCGCGGCGCTTCAAAACGACGTGGCCTCGGTGAAGAACTCAGTAGGCCAGGTAAACAACCAGGTAGGGGGCTTGTCCAGCCAGGTGAACAACGTGGCTTCGCAGATCAACGCCCTTAGCCAGAAGGTGGACCAGCTGTCAAAACAGCTTGACGCCGCCGTGGCGGAGGCCTCCAACGCGCGCACCACCGCCTTCGTGGGCACCGCCCTGGCCCTTATCTTTGCGATAGTCGCAGCTGTGCTCGCCGTAAGGAGGGGCAAGGGAGCCGCGGAGGCGACGAAGACGAGATGAGAAGCCTTCTTTTCTTAACGCTAGCCGTCTTTTTCCTCGCCGCGGCCTCTATCGTAGACCCCAGGTGGGGCGTCCCCGCCTACGTCACGCCCGGCGGCGTGTTTAACATAACGCTCGACGCCCCCGCCTCGGTCACCTCGGCGGCGCTGGCGGCGCCTGGGAAGCCCTTGGTCCAACTACAATTGGCCGCCGTTGTGGGCAACGTGCTTGTGGTAAGGGTGCCCCCCGACGCTCCGCTTGGGCTCTACGACTTGGTCCTCAACGGTGGGGAGATATACGAGCCCAAGGCCGTCTGGGTGGGCAACGTCACGGGGCCGCTGCGCGTGTTTCAAATGACTGACGAGCACATGGGCGTGGAGTTAGACATGGCCTCTGTGTATAGGCTAATACACGCCGTGCTGTTGGCAAACTCCGGGCCGTACGACGTGGTCTTCGTCACAGGCGACCAGGCAGACGTGGGAGGGCAGATATGGCACTACACGCTTTTCGTCAGATACGCCTCTTCTATCACTAAGCCCATCTTCGCAGTGCCGGGCAACCACGACCACGCAGGCGACGACGCCTTGGTGAACTACCGCCGCTTCATAGGCCCCCCCGTGTGGTACCGCGTGGTGGGGCCCTACCTCATAATCGGCCTTGACAGCGGGTACAACGGCTATTTGACAGACGACCAGGTCAAGTTCTACGAAGAGGTGTTGAAAAAATTCCCCGACAAGGTCAAGATTGTGCTGATACACCACCCGCCGTTCTACCTACAAGACGCGTACATCGTCGAGACCTACAGGGGGCCCCAGGACGTGGACAGGCTGAACAGAGACCCCACGGGGAGGCGGCCCTACTACATAGTGTACACAAGCTACCTGCAGAACAGGCCAGCGTTTGAGAAGTTCCTCAACCTCACCATAAGGTACAGAGTTTCGCTGGTGGTGTCGGGCCACGTACACTCAGGCAACTCCACCATCGTCATAAACGGCACCTACTTCGTCACCACTAGGACTCTGGGCGGCTCCATCGACACGTCCCACGGGTTTAGGACCTACACCATCTACCCAGACGGGAGGGTAGAGGTGGGGCGCGAGGTGTGGACTTATAAAAACTTCGCAGTCTTGACTTGGGGCTCCAAGGCGGCGCAGTTGTACCTAGACAGCGCCTTGGCAAGCGGCGTGTTGGCCCTAGACCTGCCGGGCAACTACACCGGCGTAAAGGCGCTACAGGGAGGCGCCCAGGTGGTAAAAGTAGAACAACACCCGCTGGGGAGGTACACTAGGTACTACCTCGCCGTGTCGGGCCAACCAGCCTGGGTGGCGATAGGCGACTACTCCCCCGCCCCCAGCGTCACAGTGGAACGCGTCATTCCGAGGACCCCCACCCCCGGCGACGTCGTTACGCTAAACATCAGAGCCAGCGACCCAAACGTGGGCATCCCCTTCCTCTTGGTAAACGGCACGAGGATACTCGCCTCGTACCTAGAAGAACAGCCAGTGTACATCTACAAGTTTAGATACAGCCGCCCCGTGAGCCTCGAAATCGCCCCACCAGGCGGACAGCCAGTGAAGGTACAAATAGGCCAACCCGCAAGCCCAACAACGCCGAGGACCGCCACTCCGCCTCCCACTACAATGACTACGCCGACAACCACCACGACGCCGGCGACGCCGCCGCCTACTACGACTACGCCTCCCGCCGCCCAGACGCAGACAACGCCAACAACAACGAAATCGCCTACCACGACTACGCCGGCAACCACCACAACACCGGCGGCCGCAACTACGCCGATGAGGGCAGTGGAGGGCGGCGGGTTCCCCACCGAGGTCTTGGTGTTAGTGTTGATAGCAGTGGTTGGGGCCTTGGCTATCGCGGCCGCGTCAAGGAGGCGCTAACCCCCCTCTTTTTTCTCTAAGACTTCTCTCAAGGCGGAGCACACCTCCTCCGACGAGAAGCCTTCTCTTAACATGTTTGCGACGAATAGCCCGAGCAGGGTGGGTAGGTCTGAGGCGGGTCCCACCGCCACGGCCTCCTTGCCGCCGCGTGTGTAGACTAGGCGCAGTATGGGTCCTTGCCGATCTACCCTAAGCACGTTGGCACGTTACGGGGGGTAAATAAACATCACTCGCCGGCCCAGTCTAGGTACTCTAGGTAGGTCTCTACCTCCCACCTCCTCCTCTCAGCCTCGTCGCGGGAGTATATGGGCACCCCGTCTCTAATCACGACGTACGCCAGGTCCAGGGGGGCCACGTCGAGGGCCACCACGTCGACCTCAACGCCTAGCGCCGAGGCGAGCTCCTCCTCTAACATAGACTCCTCCAAGGCGGTGACCTCTCTGCCGAAGTAGAAGGCCACGTCCCAGTCGCTGTCCTCTCTGGCGGTGCCCCTGGCCCGCGAGCCGAAGAGGTAGGCAAACTTAACCCCCCACTTCTCGAACACACGCGCCGCCGGGCCCCAACTCGCCGCCGGATCCGCCGAGGAGCCTTCTACAAATTGACGAAGCTCTCCCAGCGCCCTGCCCACTGCGGCCACTACCTCCTCTTTAATTTAAAAGTTCGTAGTAGTCGATCTCCCTATAGGCGTGGGCCAGCCTGTTTCTCAGCCTCGCAAGGTGTGAAATATCGGTCTTCAGGACGCCTCTTGCCACTGCGTCTTTTACCGACGAGACGTAGGACCCCGGCTTCTTCCACCCCATTGCAGAATATAGGACGGCGAGGGCGTCTAATACGTCTTGCAAAACGGCGTATAAGTTCTGCCTCAACGCATCCTCGTCGGTGACTTCTGGAATGCGGGCAGTCCTCCTCTCTGCGTCTTCAATAATTCTGCGTATTCTCACGCCTCTCGTAAGCCGGAGATTTAAAACTATGCCGGCGTTAGTCGGCTCTCACTACCGGAGGGGGCGCGAGGCATTGGACTGCCTTTGTCACTCCGCCGGCTTCTACGACGTAGAGCGTGTGGTTGCCTATTTTACAAACTTTGTCGGAGCCGGGGGGTATGCGGTCAAACGTGCAGTACAACACGCCATCTGCGTCAAGCACTTTTACGTCTTTCACCTCCTCCTGGGCGGAGACTACTAAATAGCCGTCGTGGCAGTAGGCCATAATCGTCGGCTGCTGGTAGGAAGTTGGGGGCGGCATCCTAGCCCTTATGTCGAGGTAGAGGAGGAGCCCGACAGTTGCAATAACTGTCAACGCGATGCCGATGAGCAACACGCCAGCCTTATACAAGTCCACGTATGAATGGACGTCTATTTAAAATATTTTTACCACCGGCTTCCGCCGTCTGCGCGCGACATATCTGTCAGCGCGCTTGAACGCCTGGTGTTAGCCGGCGAGGTTTTCGCGGAGCTTGACTAGAGTAGGCTGGGCTGAGGTCTGCGCAACGGCCTGTGCCGCAACTCGGGGTTTTGTAGAGGAGCCTAGCCGCGGCAGTGGCGGGCCCGTGCGGTCGCGGTTGGGTGGAGAGGTATTCTCATTATCGCCTCTTCAGCCCCGGAGTCGGCGCCGTGCTGTAGATATTCGAAAAGTTAATATACTCGTAGTAATGTGTATTCAGCCGCCGTAGTCTAGCGGTTAGGATAGGGCCTACCCCCTGAGGGCGGGTTGTGGTCCCGTTGACCCGGGTCGGGCCACCGCGGGAGTTCAAATCCCGGCGGCGGCCTCCACTTAAGTATCTTGACGTCTGTGACCAAGGCGCCTGGCGTCGTCTACTCAGTCCCCGGGCTTGCGGCTGCCTTGGGGGGCGTGGTTTTGTCGCCTCCCGCCCTGGTTAATGTGAGAGCGGGTGTAGAAGCGGCGTGGTTCACGTCTTGTCAATTATATAGAATTTCTGGCCTTTTCTCACAGAGCCTATGGCCATGCCTACTAGTTCTAGCACGGAGGCTAGTAGGACGTCGATTACGAACCTCTTGGCCTTGATGCTTCCGTAGAGGTAGACAAATATGTAAAATGCCGTTACGAATAGGGCGAGGTTAGGCCCGTATTTTACCCATAGGGGGGCCGTGGCCCAGATGATGGCTGAGGTTGCCAACGTGGCGACCACGGCCACGTTTTTGTAGTACACGGCTTCCCAGATGGAGTTGGCCCACCTCGCCCTCTGTCTCAAGAAGTCGCGGAGGGAGTTGGGGCTCTTCACAGAGACCCTAGTCGCGGTTTGGAAAGTTTTGTACCTCCTCCTGAGGAGCTCCATGGCGAATCTAAAGTCCTCGGTAACTGTGTCCCCCATGGCTGGCCACACCTCGCGGAGGACGTCCCCCCTGACGATGAGGAGCTCGCCGTGCATGCCGAAGATAGGGCGGCGGAGGACCTCGAGGGAGAACCGGTATCTTGTCAAGTCTTCGAAGTACCTAACCCAGTCCAGGGCGTAGGCCAGCTTCGACCTGCCGGGCCGCGGCACAAGTATGCCGTTGCCCGCCACGTATCCGCGGGCGCCGTAGTGGGCTATGTCTTTGAGGAACTGTCTGTCTAGGGGGTAGCTGTCGTCGTCTAGAAAGACGTACCACAGATCGTCTCGGGCGAAGTTTTTTACAAACCACCTCACCGCCTTGTACTTAGTGCCGTCTTCCTCTGGCGGCACCACCAAGACGTTGCGCATGGGGAGGGGACGGGACGACACCACCACGTACCTAAGCCCCAGCCTCTCCAGCTGAGAAACCGTCTCCCTAAGCGCAGGGAGGACTCTCCAATCGCCGACGGTCACCACCACGACGAGGTAGTTGTCCACCTCGGGGGCGTCTACCGGTTGCCTCCTCTTGGCCAACCCCGCCACTATGAAGGCGAGGTAAAGACCGCCAAGGGCGTTGGGGATTATGAACAACAAGTCCATGACTTGGAAAAGAGGTCCTCATTTAAAGTGTAAGTCGCCGTTGTGCGCCGACGTGAAAGACGTGGAGGGGCTGTGCCCGGCCGCCTCTTTCTCGCGCCCCGGCTCATGTATTTAAACACGTTAGTGCCTTACCATATGGACGTGGTGTCCCCCATAATTACGCCGTTTAGAAACGGTAAACTTGACATCGATACGTTTGCGCTTCACGCCAAAAACTTGTTACGTAAGGGTGTTGACGCCTTATTCGTGGCGGGGTCCACAGGCCTCGGACCCGCCCTAGGACTAGAGGAGAAGAAGGCCCTGCTTGAAGCGGCGGCGTCGTTGACAAAAAGAGTTATTCTGCACGTAAGTAGCCTAAATTTTGAAGACGTCTTGGCCCTTTTAAAATACGCCGATAAGTTCGACATAGAGGCAGTGGCGTCGCTCCCGCCCTACTACTACCCAGGCATACCTGAAAAACACGTAGTAAAGTATTTTAGAGACTTGTGCGGGGCGACCGCCCACCCCCTCTACTTATACAACTACCCAGCCGCCGCGGGGAGAGACGTAAACGCCAAGTTAGCCAAAGAGGTGGGGTGCCTAAGAGGAGTTAAAGACACAGGCGAAGACCTGGGCCACACAGTCCAGTACAAACGGCTGATGCCTTGGATGAAGGTATACAAGGGGTCAGACGCCCTGATTTTCGCCTCCTACGCCTCCGGCCTAGACGGCGTTGTCGTGTCGTCTACAAACTACCTCCCAGAGGCAGTCTCACGGATAAGAGACTACGTAAAAGAGGGGCGCCTAGAAGAGGCCAGGAAGTTGCAAAACGTCATCTTAGAACTACTAGACGTGGGCAGGTCTGTGGGCTACCAGTCCGCCGTCTACGAATACGTCAAAATATTCCAGGGCTACGACGCCGGCGAGCCCAGGCCCCCAATATACCCACTCGACGCAGAAGAAAAAGCCAAGCTAGCCGAAGCGGCGGAGAAGGTAAAAGAACTAATAAAGTGACTTTCAAGGTGCCACACTCCTAAATTGGTAAGGCGTAGAGTTTTATGAAGCTGTCTAGGGGCCTCCTCTGGGGGCTCGTGGTGGGCTTGGCGGTCGGCCTCGTAGTCGCGGTCATATCTTACATGGGGCTGATGGAGGTGTGGGACGCATATCTAAACTACATTTACCAAGTCGTGTACAGCACGATGGTGAAAACGGGCGTCACTCCCGCAGAGGCTGAGAGAAGTGCGCAATTAGCCGTAAACATAACTAAACAGTGGCTAATTCCCTCTATTGTCATAGGCGCCGTTGCACTGTTCATCATAATATTCATTGTTCTAGGCGTGGTCATGGCCGCTACTTGGGAGAGGCTGAAAATGATGTGGTACGGCAAGGGGGCCCTCTTCGCCGTGGCGTTGTTAATGATCTTGGACCTGCCCCGCCTTTTGGTAACGCCGCCGCCAGACCTCCCCCGGCCGCCTACGCCGTCTGTGATATACTCCGTTTTGGAGGCGGTTGCGCATTTTGTAGGTCCTTTGGCGCTTGCTTGGCTTCTCAACAAGGCGAAATGAGGCTGCTTTTCCTCCTACTCGCCGTATTTGCAACTGCGCAGGGAGTGGCGTTAGCCCCGCAGGTGGACTTCTTGTTTCTAGGCGCCCAGTGGGTCGACTTGCCTAAGTACGGGGGAGACGCCGGGGTTTTAAAGCTGTCTTTCTACTTGGCGTACCAACACGTAGACGTGTCTATCTCGTTTAGCTGCCGGGGGCTGAGCCCGGAGCCGGTGAGGGCGGCCTACGCTGGGCCTGGGGTCTACGAGGCGTTGGTCAAGGCGAGGGCCCACGGCCTGGGGACAACGGCCAGCTGTACTGTGGTGTTTAAGTCGCGGTACGTGGCAAAGGGAGACTCGCTTGTCGAAGGCGTGGAGAAGGTCGAATACTTCGAGGTGGGTGTGCCCCACTACCCAGACCCGAGGGTGGAGGCCTTGGGCCGCCTCTACTTGGGGCTTAGGGGGAGGGTGGTGTTGCGGGTGAGCGACGTCTACGCATACAACGGCTCGTTGGAGGTCTCCGCCTCGGGGGCTAGGGTGCTGGGCGCCTCTACCTACGTGGGGAGTCTGCACAACTTGTCTCTCCCCCTTGAGGTGGTTGCGTTTGACCCCTCGGCCGCGTTGACTGTGTTGATTAAGACGAGGGATGCCCTGGGGCGGGAGGTGGCCGTCTCTAGGGCCGTGCCTCTGTCCGTCTCGACGAGGCCTGTGCCTAACATCACCGCCTCGCCGCGTTGGTTGAGGGCAGGGGCTTACGAAGCAGTGGACATCTCAGTGAAGTTCCCAATCCCGGTGAACGGCACCGTGTCCGTGGGCCGCTGGACTGCGCCTTTGGTAAACGGCGCCGCGTCGCTTAGAGTCGAGGCGTACGGGTCTCCCCCCTCAGTCGCTCTGCCTCTTGTGGTGGCCTACGACACGGGGGCCGTGGACCGTTTCGAAGTCGACCTGCCGGTTTACCAAATGGCCGACCCTGAGGTGAGAGTCGAGGCGGAGCCAGCCCTGCTGGTGGCAAACGAGGTGAACAAAGTGACCGTCGCCGTGTACGCGCCGGGGGAGTTCACGGCTCAGATAACTGTGGCGGGCGCCACGGCGCTGGGCCCCCAGCCAGTGTTGATTAGGGGGGTAGGCTCCGCCAGGGCTGTTATTGAGGTGGTGCCCTCAGGAGGCGTAGTCACCCTAAGCGTAGACGTGGCCTACCGCGGGGGGCTCGACAGGAGGGCTGTAAACCTGCTCACGAGGCAGAGGGCGCCGGTGGAGGTCCGGGCAGAGCCTTTAGAAGTCTCGGCCGGGGGAAGGGAGAAGTTGAGGATATACGTGACGCCCCTGGCGAATCTGTCTGAGCTGAGGGTAGAGCTGTACCCAGTGTCGGGCCTGGTCTTTGCGCAGAGGTCCTACCGCCTGGCGGAGGGCGGAGGGGCGGTGGAGCTGGAGGTAGACGTGCCCTCAGACGTGTTGGGAAACGTGGCGCTGGGCTACAGAGTGTACTACACCGCGCCGTCTGGTGCGTACGGGGAGTACGCCGGCACCATCTACTTGCTGGCCCTCCAGAGGCCGAGGCTCCAGGTGGACCTCTCGGTAGTTCCGGAGAGCCCCAGGGCTGGGAGCCCCTTCTACCTAGTGGCCAGGCTGTACAACGAGGGGGGCGTAGAGGCGAGAGACGTGGCGGTTCAGCTCGCGGGAGGGGTAAGGGTGGTGAGGCAGCCGCCTCCCCTGGGAAGTCTGCCGCCGCAGAGTAGCAGAGACGTAATGTTTACGCTAATGGCAGACGCGGCGGGGGTAAAAAACGTCACAGTTGCCGTGCGCTACAGCGACAGGCTTGGGAGGACTTACCAAGAAGTTAGGCAGATAGCCATCTTAATAAACGCCTCTGCCCCAGCCGCCCCGCCTACACAGATGGGGGAGGGGGGAGGCGGGTCCCGGCCCCTCCTCGCGGCGACTTTAACTGCCCTAACCGCAGTGGCGGCGGCGTTGATCATAATCGGCGTGAGGAGGAGCCGTGTGGCTAGACGTAGCTAAACTAGCTTGGCTAGCCATCGCCGAGAGGAAGGGCAGAGCCGCCCTCGCCGCCTTTGGAGTATTCGTGGCCTTTCTCGCCCTCTCAGTGGCCTTGTCTATTGGAGAGGCTTTTAGGTCCGCGGTGGCGTCCGCCTTCGAGCAGATGGGGCTAAACACCGTGTGGCTAGTGGCCCAGTCCACGCCTCTTTCAGACGCCGACGTGTCGCTTGCACAAGCCGCCTTGGGAGAGGCTGTGGTCGTGCCTATAGGAGGCGAGGCGGGTAAGTTAAAGCTACCGGATGGGGGCGAGGTGGGGGTCACCGTCTACTACGTGCCCCCCGAGGTGTTAAACGCGTTGATCCCTCCAGAGGCCGTGAAAACTGGTCAGAGGTACGTCGGGGGGTCGCTGGCGCTTGTCTCAGACGAGGTTAGGATGGCCGGGGACCTGCCAATACAGTCCGGCACCCCAGTCACAGTGGAGAGGCTAGACGGCTCCACAATTGAGCTCGTGGTGGCCGGCACCTACGACTTGGCCGGCGCGCCGCATCCCCTCGCCGGCAAAGGCGTGGTGGCAGACGCGGCCCTTAGCACGCGCCGGGAGTACTTCATGCTCTACATAGTGACTAAAAGCCCACAGGAGGCGGCCGCCGCCGCCGAGAAGCTCAGGCCCTACTTCCCAGACGCGTTGATACTCTCCCCAGAGCTGTTGTTGCGGCAGGTGGGCCAGGTGGTCTCCACGGCGCAGCTAGGCCTCGGAGCCCTGGCCGGCGTAAGCGCGTTGGTGACGGCAATGTGGCTATACGACACAACCACGATATCTGTACTACAACGGACAAAGGAGATTGGGATAATGAGGGCCCTTGGCTACAAGAGGCGGCACATACTCGCAATGTTGCTCCTAGAGGCGTTAATGATCACCGCCGTGGGTGTCGCCGCATCGCTTCCCGTGCTAGCCGCCCTATCCGCCGTGCCGGTGCCCGTCGGCGTAGCCGCCTTTAGAATAACCCCCTCCCCCCTGGCGGTGGCGACTTCTCTGACAATTGTCATAACTGCAAACATAATAGGCGTCTTGCCCCCCTCGTATAGGGCAAGTAGGTTGAACGTAGTAGACGCCTTGAGATATGAGTAGAGAGAAGACCCACGGCCCCTAACCGTCGGCGCCTATTTAGCCGGCAGCGCCGGGCGGGGAGGCCCGTCCAGCGCCGTCGGCTTATCCCCCTGTACCCCTCGGGGGTGGCCCCGGGGGGTTAGGCCCGGGGGCGGTTAGAGGCCGTGGGTTGTATAGACAAACGTCCTTATTTATAACAGTGAATCTGTATTATCTATATTTTATCAAGTATGTAAAGCTTTTATAGTTGAGAAGTTTGGGGTATTTATGTTTGTAGACTTGACAATGGAGGTGGGGCCAAACACGGCGGTGTTCCCTGGGTATCCCAAGCCGGCGTTGTTGACGTGGAGTAAATACGACGTCCACGGCTACTTCTCCCAAATTGTCTTCGCCCCAGAGCACGTGGCCACCCACGTCGACGCCCCCGCCCACTTCGTCCCAGGCGGAAAGACGATAGACCAGGTGGAGCCTGCCAAGTTCGTGGGGAGGTTCGTCGCCTTGGACTTCTCCCACCTCCCCCCACGCGGCGAGATAAGGCTGAGAGACTTCGAGGCGAGACTGCCCGGCGGCGTGGAGCTGGGGCCGGGCTGGGTCGTTGTGATAAGGACTGGCTACGACGCCTACGCCGGGACAGAGAAGTGGCTGGAGCACCCCGACATATCGCCGGAGCTCGCAGAGCACTTGGCCAAGCTGGGAGTCAACGCCGTGGCCGTAGACGCCCCAAGCCCCGACCACGCCCCCTTTGAGGTACACAAGGCGTTGCTCCCCCGCGAGGTGTTGATATACGAAAACTTAACCGGGCTGGGGAAGGTGGTGGGGAAGGTGGGCAAGTTCTACGGCTTCCCCATTAAAATAGCGGGCGGCAGCGGGGCCCCTGCCAGAGTGGTGGCAGAGCTGTAGATTTTTAAACAGAGGAGTGGGGAGAGGCGTGGAGGAGCTTAAAGAAAACCTCAGAAGACTAGTCAGAGAGGACAGGAGGTTTTTCAGAGACTTAGTCATAGAGGCCCTCGGCGAAGACGGAGAGGAGCTGGTAGACATCTTGTTAAGAAACCCGCGGGCTAAGGCGAGGCTGGCGTCAGAACTCGCCTCAGTTATCGCAGTGCCGCTAAACGTCGCAACGAAAGAAGACGTGGAGAAGATAGCCGCGAGACTCGGCGAGTTTGCAACAAAAGAGGACATAGAGAAGCTGGCCTCTAAACTCGACCAAT